>CAYUHH010000112.1:0-3312 GCA_964444435.1 uncultured Pseudomonadota bacterium
GCTTAATATCTAACTACTATAAAAAACTACGCGGATGGACGTTGCGCGTTTTAAGAAGAAACAAGTCTGAATCACCGCAAATTCAATAAATAAAGCTGTATATAGCAAAGTTCCTTAAGACTCATACAATTCTCCCAGGGCTTGAACAAAATCGCATCAAGAAAAACTTAAACATCTAACTTTTGCTGTTTGCCTAAATTTTCAGCCGTGGCCTGCGAAGCTCGCAGAGAGAAGAAGGTTTAATCGACCAACCTCCAGTTGGGACCCGGCAAGCGTTCCGCTTGACCGCGTAGCCATAAGACTTTTGCTATGCAAAAATCTTAAACGCAATTCCTGCGCTTAAAAATTAAATGTAATTTGTTAATTTATGGTAATGCGCAGGAAGCAAAAAGGATTCATGTGAAAATTATAAGTAATTTACGAGAAAACCAAACCTCAGTCGAAAATTTATTTCTTTTCATAAACTCAAAAACTCATTCAAAGAAATGATCTTTTTTGCTTCCTGTGATTACGTATTACACAAAGAATAAATTTTAATATGTATGCACAGGAATGGATCTCAATAATTATGACGCAGGTCATAATTATTGAATGCCGCGATCAAACAACTTGTTTGCCGAGTCTAGCACGGTCCTTCGATACAATTTTGCTTTGCAAAATCACTCAGGATGAGCGACGGGCCAATCCAACTGGAAAATAGTCTATAAAACTGAAAGTTTACATTAATTAAAAGCACCACTGAGTTTTGAAGCAACATGCTTAAGATCATCATCACTGAAGCATAACCCTGCACCCCAGAAAGCTGCTTTATTACATCTGCTGACAAAATCATCTGCACCAACAGTTAGATAGATACTATCAAATAGATAAAAACTATTTATCCATTTAAGATGAGGACGGCGATCACAAATTAATCGATTTGCGCCATGAAGATCAAACATTTCCAAACTTGTAACCCACTTAAATACTTCAGAATTAATAGGCAATTTAAGATCTAACCCAAAACCAAACGTATTTTCAAATGTCCCCGCTCGTAAGGAGACACCACAATCAAAGGTTTTTCCAAACTGAAAATCAAAACAAGTTGCATCTCGTCTCACACATACTGAATTCATATTTGGCGCAACCTTTATATTTCCTTCGTCAATAACAATGTCATTGGGATCAATAACAGCACAATTGTTATTTAAATAAACATCGTTACGATACATGCGATCAGGCCAACCCTGCTCCGAGGTCACAAGTTGAATATTATAAAACCACGAAGGAGTCATATACATACGAAAATCAAGATATCCTTTATTATTCCGATGACAATAACAATCAACCGGACGCGACATCGATTCACCATGAGCGTTAATCTCTACATGAATATCATCAAATTTCTTAATATTATCACGAACACTTCCTGTTACCGCTTTAATATCACTAAAGACGGCTTCATCATGAATTAATTTACCAAGAAGGCCTTCACCCTGAGCAACTTTTGCTGAAACTGACTTAAGCGAAGAAATACCTTCTCGAGCATCTTTCATGGTACCTTCAAAGACGGTTGCCGTATGCTCAAGTTTTTTCGCAACCGTACCAAAATCACGATCAAATACGTTAGCAATCTTTTCAATACTATTTTGGAATGCAGGTAAAATTTGCTTATCAAGACGATCACTTAACGTATCAATACTTTTTTTAATCTCAGGAACAGCTTGTTTTAGATTAGAAGCAACTTGTTGCACATCTGTAAAAATAGAATTTACATTATTTTCATTAAATCCAACGGTTCGGCTCAATGCACCTGCTAACGAATTAATATGTTCTGATGCTTCTGAAAGTTGCGTTACCAACGTCTCCATCTTTTGCCGTTGATCATCATTGCCAAATGCACCACAAAAAGAAGTCGTTACATCTCGCACGTTCTCAGTGATTTCCTTAAATTGAGATAATAATGATTCCATTGAAACAGGAGCTATTCCTGGTCGAGGCAATGAAGCCCCTGACGGTAAAACCGCTAATTCAGGATTTCCAGTAACAATTTCAATATATTTTGAACCAAGTAATCCTTCTTGCCGAATAAAAACAGCTGAATCACGATGCAACTGATATTTCTTATCAATCATCATGTGTACACGAGCCTGCATATCTTTTAATAAAGCAATTTTCTCAATCCACCCTACTTTAACCCCAGCAATTTTAACATCAGACTTTTCAGTTAAACCTGAAACATCTTCGAAAAAAACTTCATATGGCTGGTATTGTTTAACGCTAAAGCGAAATACACCAAGATGCATAAACATATATACCAAGATAGCCAGAGCGGTTAGGACAAACAGCCCCACCTTAGTCTCAGTCTTAATGAGCAAGTGTAGTCCCTCTAGTTAATCCAATATGTTTTTGTTGGTATAAAGATAGAACTTCCATCCGATTGCTTTTTTTGAGTTAAGATCGTGTAAACACCCTGCTTCACATCATCAACGATGCCATATGAGACAACGGAAAAAGCTGCAGGATCAAATCGAATACTAAACATCAAATCAAATCCTTTTGGAAGCGCACTAAATTCTTTACCATATATTGGTTTTATAAGTTTATCCCAATCATTCTTCCAATTATGGGCCGATTGAAAATCTTTTCCAATCTCAGCTGCCTTGTTTTTGTCAATTTTTTTCGGCTGCAACCCTAATAATTTCTGCGCAGACGCAGAAAGAACCCATGGATCTAGTTTAGCATATCGAGAGAAAGGAGTAAAAAGATCCATCAAATAAACAACCTCTTTATTGCCATTTGAAAGACCTTCAAATAATTTGTCTCTAAAAACTTCAAATCCAGGTGCCTCTAAGATTTCAGAAACATCATTAAGCCACACGCGATTGCGACGATCAAAGAACTCTTTTGCAGAACCATACAAATCCTTTTTTGCTTTCGCCATCTGACTAATTTTTTGCCACAACTCTTGAAGCATTTTTGTACGCTCCTCAGAAAGACCTTTTTGTACGGTTAAGCCTAAAAGATGGTTTAAATGCAGTTTCCCATCTTCACACGCAAGATATGTCTTGATTTCACCATCAACACCATCTTTTTGCTGCGTCAGTTTTAAATTTTGCCATTGATTTAAAAGAGGAAGCACTCGTGTTAACAGCGCTCCAAGAACTTTATCTTCCTTCTTCTTTTTTTGAGCAGAATCTTCTTTTTGGCTGGTATTTTCCTTTGCCTCAGCTTCGTCTTTTTTAGAGTCTGTGTTTTGTGCAGTATCTTTTCCATTTTCAGATTTTTTAGAGTTTTTATCTTTTTCTTCTTTTAAAGGAGGAGAATATAAGA
>CAYUHH010000113.1:0-3301 GCA_964444435.1 uncultured Pseudomonadota bacterium
GTCCTTCGATACAATTTTGCTTTGCAAAATCACTCAGGATGAGCGACTGGTCGATTAAACTGAAAGTTTACGTCACCTTTCCCATGGTGATTTTGCTATATCAGATTTTTTTACGTTAAGTATTACATCTTTTTTGGAAGAAATTTCTTCATTATGATATTCTTTAAGTAACAAATTTTTAATTAAATATATAAGCGAATGAAACATGGAACAAAACAAATTTATTGTTGAACAAAAAAAACTTTCTACAATTCTTGGTGCAATGCAAGCTATTTGTGCAAAAAGAACTACGCTTGAAGCCACTTCATCGATTCTTTTCCAAGCAGGACATAATGAATTAGTTTTAAAAAGTACCGATCTTGAGTTAAGCGTACAATATAGTTGTCAGCTTGACGATGGGGCAAACATTGAGAATCTGCAGTTTCTAGTTCCAGGCAAACGCGTCTTTGAATTAATAAAGGAACTTGAAGGAGCAATTAATGTTGTTGTAAAAGACACGCAACTTTCATTGAAAGCTGGCAATGCTCGTTTAGCTTTAAATATTAAGGATGCCCAAGAGTTTCCTCCTTTTCCTGAACGAATTGAAAATCTAATGGAAATAAAAACAAATGATTTGATTTCCATGCTTGAAAAGGTTTCCTTTTTAATCCCGCAAAATAATGCCAATCCAGCCTTGAATGGTTTATTAGTCGAAGTAAATAAAGATGGCATTCAAATGACCGCAACGGATGGCCACTGTCTTTCACAAGTTAAAATGGACGCATATCAGCTTGAAGAAGAAAAAAAATGGCTACTTCCGCGCAGGGCCATTCTTGAATTAAAGAAGATTATTGATACGAGTGAAGATAAAAAAATCTTTATTGGTACATGTGGAAATCAATTAGTTTTTTCAGGTGAATCTTTTAATTTATTTACTAAGCTACGTGTTGATGCATTTCCTGAATACCAACAAATTTTAAATAAAAAAGATTTTGTCGAACGTTCTATTTCAAAACTTGGCCTTGTAAAAGCACTTCGTCGTTCAACGTGTTTACTTTCTGGTCAATTTATTGCAACAGAGCTTAATTTTAATGATAATAATCTCGACATACTACTTCATAACAAAGAGGTAGGTAAATTAAATGAATCACTTGCGCTTACTAAAGCAGTTGATGGATTATTAGAAATCCGTTTTTATGCGCCATATCTTTTAAGCGGCATACAAGTCTTGCCTGGCGATACGGTAAACTTTTGGCTTCATAGCAAATCACGCCCGATCATTTTTGAAGCAGAAGAAAACAATTGTAAGATGAAGTTTTTGGTCATGCCAGTTTCTCCAATTAATAATTAAACGTGGCACATTTACAATCATTAGAAATAAAAAACTTTAGATGTTTTCAAGACATCAAACTTTCATTCGATAGTTCTATTATCTTTATTCAAGGAGATAACGGAACAGGTAAAACTGCATTATTAGAAACAATCTACTATTTATGTTACCTAAAATCATTTCGCAGTCATATTCCCCGTGAATTAATACGTTTTGATTCAGACAGTTTTTTTTTACGAGGTACTTTTGCTCATGAAGCGGAAGAAAATGTACTTCAAGTAGGCCTTGTTCCTCAAAAAAAAGTTGTAAAAATAAATGGAAAACCGGTAAAAAGCTTTCAAGATCTTTTTAACTGTGCGCGTGTTATTTCATTAACAGAGTCAGATCTCTTTGTTATTCAAGGCGGTCCAGAAAAGCGGCGCTCATTTATCGATAATCTCATTTTTTTACATGAGCCAGAATTTGCAAAAGAAATAAGATTATATAAAAACATTCTTAGTCAGCGTACGGCATTGTTACAAAAAAACTTTTCTGATGATGATTTGTATCATCTATGGACAAAAAAATTATGGAAAGCTTCGATTAAAATAAAAAATCTAAGAATCTCTTATTTAAAAAAACTTTCCATTCTCCTTGAAGATATCATTGAGCAATATCCCATTGATCAGCCCTTATCATTGGCGTACTGTTGCAAGCAAGAATACTCAGAGTCATTTGAAATCTTTTCACAGAATTATCTTTTTATGAAAAATCGAGAAATGCGGCTCCAGAGAACACTGTTTGGGGCACACTTAGATGACATTGGAATTTATTGGAATAAGGCCGAAGCTCGCTTATTTGCTTCAAGAGGGCAACAAAAGCTTATTATCCTCTTGCTTAAGATTGCCCAAGCCCAAGGCCTTAACAAAGAAAATGGCTTATGTATCATGCTTTTAGACGATTTCGTAACAGATTTTGACCTGAAACGTATTCGCCAAACCCTTGAAATCTTAACCAATTTAAGGTGTAATTTATTCTTTTCATGCGCCCAAAAAAACTCAATTCTAGAACAAGAACTTAACAAATACAACGTCCAGAAGGTCGATTTAGAGGCTTTTGAACGTTGAGAGTACACAATAGAAGATAAAAAAAATCAAAACATTGCTGCTTGACATTTTCCCTTTTTCAATTCATACTTATTCTAAGACTGATGTAAGATCAGTTTTGTATATATAGGCTTCATTACTACTCTCCTTTTTTCCATCGCATTGACTTTCATAGTCAATGCGATGGTTTTTTATTGCAAAAGAAATTACACAGTAATTACAATCAATAAAAAGGTGCTTAATTATGAAATTATTACTTATACTGTCTACGATTTTTGTTTTTGGAAGTAATTTTGATTTAACAGCGTTTGATTTTGGAAATCAAAATTAACAGGAGTGTTTAATTCATTTTCGCTTCATAATGATGATAAACCGCCAGAAAGTACTCCAAAACCAACATCTACAGACGAGGCTACATCTACAGACGAAGCTCCGCTTGCAGCCAAGGCTACATCTGATGAAAATCTAGACCAAAATCTTGTGCCAGAAGAAAAAAGTGCAGACAAAGCTGCAGCCATTGAATATTGGGAAAAAAACAATCAGAAAAAGAAGCTGCAATTCAATGGGCAAATCAAGGGGCAACGGTTAATGAAGTCGAAGAATTTGAAGTAGCAAATAAACGGGGCTCGTATGAAGTTGCTTGCGGTGAATTTAAGGCTTTTGGATCGGTCCTTGCCTTGATATTACATAATATACATTATGCGCCCAAGTTTAATCTACATTTCCTAAAAATATTCCTTAAGCATAACGCTTCAATTGCATAAAAAAGCACCGTAAAAAAACAGATCTACCTGTGCATGAGATAAAAAGCATTCCTCCTAAAGTCCAAAGAATCATAGAAATTGAATCAAGAGAATAAAAAATTAAAAACGAAGGAAATGGTAATGGTAATCCCACCATCCGTACA
>CAYUHH010000114.1:0-3253 GCA_964444435.1 uncultured Pseudomonadota bacterium
AAAAGACAACCTTGGCACCAATGGTTTTCGAATTTTAACATGGTCACGTCCCGGTTACTTACGCACACCTCTTTCAACGGGCAAAACATTTAAAGAACAAGCAGCAGCACTCAACTCCCTTATTGAATCTCTTAAAATCCCAACCATATCACTTATAGGTATCTCAGCCGGCGGCGTCCCGGCACTCTTTTTTGCACAAGATTATCCACAAAAATTATCATCCTTAATCATGGAGGTTGCCCTCAGCAAAGAATATACTCCATCAAGTTTTCAACTTATTGTCACAAAACTTTTTTTTAATGATTTTGGCTTATGGATTATGAATTATCTCGCAAAAAAACGCCCTCAATTTATGATTTCATTCTTTATGAATGTCGCAAGCTCCCTTGATAAAAAAACAAGAAAAAAAATCATTCAAAACATCATCAAAGATACGAAACAAAAATCATATTTTCTAAAATTTCTTCAAAGTATGTCTCCCATGTGCAATCGCAAACAAGGACTCTATAATGACCTCTCTCAATACACCCATGTCGAAGGGCTCGATATAACACAAATCAAAATACCAACACTTGTTATCTATGGAAAATATGACACCGATGTGAAACCATTTTACGCTCATTACATGAAAGAAAATATGCCATGTGCTAAACTTTACGAACTTAAAGATGGATTCCATTTCTTCTGGTTTTCAGATCAATTTGAAGATATGGAAAAAGAAAAAATAGCGTTTCTAAAAAAGCATTCCACATAAAACTCTAACTTTAATAATCATCTTTCAAAAAACTTCCTTATTCTCTTTGTAAGGGGTTGCTCGTCCACCCCCTTACGATCCAGAACCCCAACAGGCTGTTAGATTGCTTAATCGTTTGCAAATGCTTCCGTTCTCATTGCTCCGCAATTCGAATAAACATTCGCCTAGGCTCAATTTACGAGCAAGCTCCAAGATAACTTTTTTATCTTCCTGCGCCGTATTAGGTAGTAATCAAAAAATAAACTTACTAGAAAGCGCAGGAATAGATTTAAAGATTTTTGCTGTAGCAAAAATCTTATGTCACCCGATCAAACAGGATACTTGCGGGGTCCAGCACGGTCCTTCGATACAATTTTGCTTTGCAAAATCACTCAGGATGAGCGACTGGTCAATCCAACAGAATGTTGGTCGGTCCAGCTAAAAGCTGGTTAAGTTTAATTAAAAGCAACTTATAAAACAAGATGTGTCGGATGGCCACCGACAAAGTTTTTGATGTTCTCGATGGTACAATCGAGTAAAATTTTACGTGCTTCGTACGAGTTAAAGGCGTTGTGCGACGTTACAATGACATGCGGATGCTCAATTAAATAATTATTTTCTACAATAGTTTGTGATTCTTTTCTTGAATGATCACCCAAAAGCGCATGAGTCATCGCACCTTCTTCTTCAAGCACATCGAGGCCGGCCCCGGCTAAAATACCTTCTTTCAATGCTTTTACGAGAGCAGAGGTTTGCACAATCGGACCACGAGCAGTATTTATTAAAAATGATCCTTTTTTAAACTGCATAATATTTTCTTCATTAATTAAATGATGCGTCCCTTTATTATAGGGAACATGAATGGTAACAATATCTGATTGAAACAAAAGTTCAGCCAAAGTTTTATAAGCACACCCGTTTTCACATACAAGTTCTTCATTTGGCTTCATGTCACAAGCACAAACATTCATCCCAAACGCAGTTCCTAATTTCACGACACATGAACCAATATTTCCTGTTCCAATTACACCAAGTGTTTTTCCACATAAATCTGAACCACAAAGTCCTTCTCGTGAAAAATCATGGGCCCGAACACGAGAACAAGCTTCATATATTTTACGCATGACTATAATCATTAAACCAAACGTATATTCAGCAACCGTATGTTTCCCATACGCAGGAACAGTACAAATGCTAATTTTTAACTTTTTAGCTGCATCACTATCAATATGATTAAAACCGGTTGATCGTGTGGCAATAAGTTTTAAAGATGGAAACCGCTTTAATAATTCTTTACTGACAGGAGAATCAATAAACAAACACAAAATTTGAGCTTCTTGGTCTGAAAAAACAGACGTCTCTGCTGTTGTTCCTTTGATAAACCGAATCTCAAAACCTAATAAATTCTTCTGCAAATACTCCTTTTCCCATTCGAAATTGTAAAAACAAACCATCTTCATCGTAAAACCCTTACTCTTTTTTATTGACTTTACTATGCTCCATACAAAAATGAAAATTAGGATTATGAAGAAAATATTATTTCTTTTATTAAGTACAACAATAATCGCTTGTCTTGGGGAAAGTGCGCGAGATATCTTTAACATTAAAAGTTCGCCAAGCAATAATTTTGAGATAAGCCAAAACAACCACACACAACATAATCCAGCATAAATATGTATAAAACAAAGCATCACTCGACGCATACACAAAATACTGTGAACGTACATATACAGGAAATCAGCAAACTCAATGAATTGAGAGTTACACAATCGCGTCCAACGGCAACTAAAATACCCTTTATAATTGAATATTTATGGGAAAACTATTCAAGCTTCCCTCCTTCATAAAGAAAATACCGCTTCGCTATCGTTATGCTGAATAATATGAGCGCCCATATTAATAGTCGTTTCATGACCTTTGCCCAAAATTGCCACAATATCTCCAGGCTTAGCTTCGCGACATGCAAATTTAATAGCTGAAGAACGCATCGGCTCTCGAACAATCACTAACTTTTGGCGCTCTGTTAAATCACGCTCAATATCATCCATAATTTTCTGCGGATTTTCGTGACGTGGATCAACATTGGTTAATATAATGCGATCTGCATATTGAGCTGCAATTTTTCCCATGTCGGCACGTTTTTTAATATCTTTACCGCCACCGGCACCGGTAACGACTATCAACTCTCGTGCATATTTTTTGAGAACGGGCAGCACATTTTCAAGCGCTTGTGGTGTATGAGCATAATCAATTACTGCCCATGCGCCATTACGCAATTGATAACGTTCAAAACGACCAGGAACCCCTTTAAACGTCGCTAACCCTTTTTCAATCACGGCACCCGTCATACCAAATTGATGCACAAGGGCAACGGCTCCCGCTATATTTAATAAGTTATATGCGCCAATCAAAGAAGACTCAATTTGATGCCAATCTGCTCCAATCTTAATCTCAAAAACCTGTTTTTCAAAAGATTCTTGCAAAGACGTAACTTGCACGCCCGCACCCTTTTCATAGCCA
>CAYUHH010000115.1:0-3224 GCA_964444435.1 uncultured Pseudomonadota bacterium
GGCGATATTTTGAGAAATCGACTATTTGAGTTGGATGTAAACTATAACCTAATAGAAACAAACTATAGAAAGACGGTTGATGATTATCTATTGGCTGAGAAACAACGGTCATTATTAATCGTAAGAGCAGCAAAAAAAATTGCTCGGTTAATTAAAGGGAATAATAAAAAGGAAAAAGAACTTAATAAACTCTACTATGCTGTAAAAGAAGAGTTTTTAGTATATAAAAAAAGGCAGAACCGTAAATTTAGTCATTTTGGAGATCATTATGATCTTGATCTTGCATTGGATCCAGATAAAGAATCATCGAAGACAAAAAATAAACTAATGGACGCTGTCTTAAAAATAGCAAATAATGTATCTCATTCTAAGGGTATAAAATTTCTAGTTTTGATCCAGCCATCTGTTATTGATTTAACGAAGGACAACGCTGTGTTAAATTATGAATATCTGGAAAAATATCCTAACTATAGAAGAACAAATCTTACAGATGCGGTGGAAAATATATGTGTAGCAAACAATATCCATTATATTAATCTTTTTGAAGTGTTTATGAAAAATAATCCAGAAAACCTCTTTTTTAGAGAGGGCGATGATCATTGGAATGATTATGGACAAGATATTGCTGCTAAAGAAACAGCATCATATATTACTAATCGAATGATGCTAAAAAGGGAGTAGCCTAATTAGGTAAGCTTAGTTGTATACAAAGGATCAATATGAAAACAATTTTAGGTCTTTCTGCATTTTATCACGATTCAGCAGCGGCATTATTGATTGATGGTAAAATTGTTGCCGCTGCTCAAGAAGAAAGATTTACCAGAAAAAAACATACGCCTGACTTTCCGGTAAATGCGATTAAATATTGTTTGGAGTATTCTGGTTGCAGTATTGATGAGCTTGACGCTGTTGTTTTTTATGACAAACCTTTGCTGAAGTTTGAAAGGTTATTAGAAACATATTACGCATTTGCTCCAAAAGGTTTGTTTCAATTTCTTACAGCAATACCTGTATGGCTTAAGGAAAAGATGTTTTTAAAGAAATTGTTATATGAAGGGCTCGCAGAAATTGAAAAATACGATAAAAAGAAACTTAACCTTCTGTTTTCAGAGCATCACCTATCTCATGCAGCCAGTGCCTTTTATCCGTCACCCTATCAGGAGGCTGCTATATTAACTATTGATGGTGTTGGTGAATGGGCAACGGCTTCTATCTGTCATGGAAAAAACAACAAAATAAACATGTTGAAAGAGATGAGATTTCCGCATTCTGTTGGTCTTCTTTATTCAGCATTTACCTATTATCTGGGTTTTAGAGTTAATTCAGGCGAATATAAATTGATGGGCTTGGCCCCTTATGGAAATCCCGCTGCAAATCAAACAAATGAATTTATTAGCTTAATTAAAGAACATATTGTTTCGATCAAGGACGATGGTTCTATTTGGTTAAATCAGGATTATTTCAATTATGCAACCGGGCTCAAAATGGTTAACGAGAAAAAATGGAAAAATTTTTTCGGCTTTCCTGTTGTAAAACCTGATGGGAAAATTGAACAAAAGCATTGCAATTTAGCTTATGCAATTCAAAATGTAACAGAAGAAATAGTTTTAAAAATGGCTAAAGAAGCAAAAAAAGTTACCGGATCCGATTATTTGTGCATGGCAGGAGGTGTTGCTCTAAATTGTGTGGCAAATGGGAAACTAGTTAAGGAAAATATTTTTAAAGATATCTTCATCCAACCAGCTTCTGGTGATGCGGGTGGTGCTTTGGGAGCAGCACAAATTGCTCATTATATGTTTTATGAGCAAAAGCGGACTGCTATCAACGGTATCGATGCAATGCAAGGAGCCTATCTTGGTCCGGAATTTTCAGATAAAGAGGCTATTATTGCTTTTAAAAAACATAAAGCCGTCTATAGCAAAATTGATAACTTCGATGATTTATGTAGTAACGTTGCAGACTTACTTGATAAAGATAACGTTATAGGATGGTTTCAGGGCAGGATGGAATATGGCCCCAGAGCATTAGGCAATCGTAGCATCTTAGCTGATGCAAGAAATGTTGGAATGCAAAAAAAGTTGAATCTGAAAATAAAATACAGAGAAGGCTTTAGACCTTTTGCGCCTTCTGTTCTATTCGAGAGTTCAAAAGGCTTTTTTGACTTAACCGTTGCTTCGCCATACATGTTGCTGATTGCCGACGTTAAGAAAGAAAGACGAAAAGCCATGCCCGACAATTACGATGAATTAGATTTGTGGGAAAAACTATATCATGAAAGAAGCGACGTTCAGGCGATCACACACTTGGACTTTTCTGCACGGATACAGACAGTCCACAAAGAAACCAATCCCAAATATTGGCAACTTATCAATACATTTAAAGAAAAAACCGGATATGGCGTTGTTGTTAATACAAGTTTCAACGTAAGAGGTGAACCCATAGTTTGCACACCTGAGGATGCTTACAAATGTTTTATGCGTACAGAAATGGACTATTTGGTGGTAAATAATTATCTTTTATGCAAAACAATGCAGCCTGATTGGGAAAATAAAGAAAAATGGATAGTTAAGTTTAAAAAGGATTAATATGGATTTTTTAAAAGACCTTTGGTTCTTTATGAAAGAGCGCAAAAAATTTTGGTTGGCGCCATTAATAATCATTCTTTTATTATTGGGGTTACTAACTATTTTTGGTGGTGGCAGTGCAGTAGCACCATTTATTTATACACTTTTTTAAAAATACGAGGATATAAATGAAAAAGGATACGACAAAATCAACAATTTTAGTTATTTCAATGGGGTTTTTAGTTCTACACCTTGCATTTTCTTGGCATTGGGCTGTTATTGTGTCAGTTACAGTTGGAATTACTGGGATAGTATCTTCTTATTTGAGCGGTAAAATTGAATGGGTATGGATAAAGTTATCACAATTGCTTAGCTGTGTTATTCCAAATATTTTATTAAGCATTGTGTTTTTTCTTTTTCTGTTCCCCATATCACTTCTTTCAAAATTATTCACCAAAGACCCGTTAATGCTTTCTAATAAATATGACTCTTATTTTATTGACGTAAACAAAGAGATGAATAAAAAAAGTTTTAAGAAAACTTGGTAAAGAACAATTACGGTAACTAACAAATCAGTACACCCGACCGGAAGGGTCGGCGGCCTTTTTTGCAAAATACATATTTAATTTGACAAATTAAATATGTATTGTATAATTTTAG
>CAYUHH010000116.1:0-3207 GCA_964444435.1 uncultured Pseudomonadota bacterium
TTTATCTTTCCAAACCTAATAAAATATTTAACATGGAATTTCACGCTTTTCGTAATGAACATTCTCTCATTGCACCCGCAGTGAGTTACAAAATCACCGCAGGAAAAGCCACAATATTTTATGCTGGAGATGTCCTTTATATACCTCATACGCAAAGGGCTCTCAAAGGATCTCAATTATACATTGGCGATGGAAAAACCATAACGCAATCACTTGTACGCAAAAAAGCTAACAAAATTTATGGACATGCAACCATTGGCACACAATTAACCTGGTGCAAAAAAGCGAATATTCCATGGGCACTATTTACGCACTGCGGATCACAAATTGTTGAAAGCGACGGAAGAACAATTGCAGCAGAAATAAGAAAGTTAGGAAAAAATAAAAGTATAAAAGCTGAAATTGCATATGATGGAAAGGTTATCATCCTTTAAGGAGTGTAGAATGATTACAAAAAAAAATCCTTTGAAAAAATATAAAGAAAAAAGAAATTTCTCAAAAACACCGGAACCTCCTCCTGATGAACGGCTCAAGCTTGATAAAAAGAAACGTATCTTTTGTGTTCAAGAACACGATGCGAGTCATTTACACTGGGATTTTAGAATAGAAGTTGATGGCACGATGCCTTCATGGGCAATCCCAAAAGGACCATCACTCGATCCCAAAATCAAACGGCTTGCGGTTCAAACGGAAGATCACCCTCTTTCCTACGCCACATTCGAAGGAATGATTCCTGAAGGTGAATATGGCGCAGGAACCGTAATGGTCTGGGATTATGGCACCTATAAAAACATGCGTGAAAAAGATGGAAAACTAGTTCCAATGGAAACATGCTTAAAAGAGGGGCGCATCGAAATTTTTCTTGAAGGAGAAAAGTTAAAAGGTGCATTCATTCTCATCCGGCTCAAGAATTCAAAAAAAGAATGGCTTTTTTTTAAAAAGAAAAATGAATATTCAGATGCACAACGCAATATTACCAAATCAGCAAATAAATCAGTTTTAACCGAACGTACAATTGCTCAAATTAAAAAAGATGAAGACAAAAAAAATAAACCATATAAGGAATGCTCATGAGCACAATAACCTTAGATGATCATGAAATTGAACTTTCAAATAAAGATAAAATCTTATTTCCAAAATCAAAAATAACTAAAGGTGATCTGGTTTCATATTATGAAAAAATTGCACCGTATATGATTCCGCTTATTTACAATCATCCGTTAACATTACATCGATTTCCCGATGGCATCTCAAAAAGTGGCTTTTATCAAAAAGACGTCAGCGCCTATTTTCCCAAATGGATTAAGCGAAAAGGTATCAAACGACGTTCAGTTGACGAAATTGTAACATACGCCATTGGCAATAATACGGCAACGCTCGTATATCTCGCCAACCAAGGAACGCTCGTCTTTCACATTTGGTTAAGCACCGCTCAAAAAATCACCTATCCTGATCGCATGATCTTTGATTTAGATCCTTCAACAAATCGTTCATGGCCAGAATTAAAAAAAACGGCAAAACAAATTAAGAAAAAACTTGAAACATATGGGTTTACTCCTTTTCTCATGACATCAGGATCAAAAGGACTCCACATTACCACACCCCTTACCCAAACAGCTTCTTTTGCAAAAGTACGCGCATTTACTAAAAAAATTGCTGAAGAATTAGTGATAGAAAATCCAAAAACATTAACGATTGAAATGCGCAAAGCAAACCGCGGCACAAAAATATTTATTGACACATTACGCAATCAATGGGCACAACTTGCCGTTGCACCCTATTCTGTTCGCGCAAAAGAAGGGGCCCCTATTGCAACACCCCTTTCATGGTCAGAGCTTTCAAATTCAAAATTAAACCCACAAACATACACCATCAAAAATATTTTTAGACGCTTAAGTAGAAAAAAAGATCCATGGAAAGATTTTTATAAAAAAGCACACGCATTACCCAAATAAAACGTAATATAAATTTTAACTTTTTTCATTAACTCAAACCTGTTGACACACTCTTTCTAAGAAATATATTTACTTCGCATGCATTTACTCAATTTAATTTGTAGCGTTTTATAATCCATTCTTAATTTTTCATACTCCATGACTAACGCTTCCAACGATCGTTTCGCTTTATCGATTTGATACACATATGAACCTGTCCAAAATGATGGTGCTAAAAATGGATAACGATATAAATGATATGAACTGCGACGATACAAATCAATTGGTTCTTCTTGTGGTATCGGTGAACCAAAACGACGTGCAGAAAAACCAATTAATCCTGCAAGCGCAAGCAACAAAACCGATCGAACTTTTTTCATAACCTTCCCCCATTAAGTTTGAATCTCATATTAAATACTATCTGAAACGCCTAAACAAACACAAGATCCAATAAAAAATTTATGTTATAAGTAAAAAAAACAAGGATTATTTAATTATGAAAACGATGAAAAATCTCTTAATGACAATCTTGCGTGACAAGAATACGTCAATGCATGAATTTCGAACGACTGCAAATAAACTTGCACTCATCCTCGCACAAGAATCAGCAAATTATCTTGAAACTAAAAATGAAACTATCATTACGCCACTAGAAATAGAAACAACCGGATCAAAAATCACAGAGGATATAATTCTTATCCCCATCCTTCGCTCAGGTTTAGCTTTATTGCCTGCATTTATCGAATACTACCCTCTCGCAAAAATTGGATGCGTTGGTCTAAAACGAGACGAAGAAACTGCAGTTGCACATCTTTATTACAAAAACCTTCCCAAAATTAATGAACATGATCATGTCATTGTTCTTGACCCCATGCTTGCAACCGGAGGCAGCACCGCAGCGACACTTAAAATTTTAACTGACCTTGGAATAAAAGAAGAGCAAATGTTGTTCGTCGGCGTCATTTGCGCAACTGAAGGACTTCAAAAAATCAATAGCGAATTTCCAAAAGTCAAAACATTTATTGCAGCTCACGACGCCACACTCAATGATAAAAAATTTATCGTTCCAGGATTAGGAGATTTTGGAGATAGATTCTTTGGAACATTATAATTTATTAAGACGAAGTCAATTTAAGATTTTTTTATTCTGAAAGCTTATTCAAAACTAATAAACATCTAACCTCACTTAACTCATCCTTCGATACAATTTTACTCACGTAAAATAACTCATGATGAGCCTTTTGGAACATTGGCTTTGGTTGCTGTAGCTTTT
>CAYUHH010000117.1:0-3148 GCA_964444435.1 uncultured Pseudomonadota bacterium
TATTAAGGGGCTTGAATATCCCGATAAATTAAGAGTTTTAGTTGTTAGTTTTGATTTTCCTTCGAAAGCATTTTGAAGACTTTTCTGTGTGTGTGCAATAAGGTCGAGAGGATTGTTTATATCAGGTTGCGATTGTGATAATAAAAAATTTGAATATAAGAGAATTAGAAATACTTTATTAAATTTCATTTCATTTTCCGTTCTTAGTTTTGAAATGCATAATATTTTTTCCTACAGTTAAGATAGCTTGTCAATTTCAATTGACAAGCTATCTTAACTGTAGGTATCCTACAACATGTTTTACTCAGAAGGATTTAGTGTGAATTTTAAATTTATTATTTATATGGGATTTATTCCGATGGTTGCTGAAATGAATATAAATAAAGTTGTTATTCCTGCTGCGGGTAAAGGGTCCCGTTTTTATCCATGGACATATAGTGTTCCAAAGGAGTTATTGCCTTTGGGAAATGTTCCTGCAATTGAATATGTTGTTCGGGAGGCGTTAGCTGCCGGGTGTTCTGATATGGTGATGATTTCAGGTGCACGAAAAAATGCACTTAATGATTACTTTGAAAAAGTAAATTTGCCTGTCAATTTTTCATATATTCCTCAAATAAATCCCAAAGGAACCGGTCATGCAATTGCTTTGGCTGAGACGGTTATTAAAGAAGATTTCTTTGGTGTTGTATATCCTGACGATTTGTTTATTGGAGATAATCCAGGCATTGGGCAACTTATTGAAATTGCAAAAAAAGAAAAAATTTCAGTGGTGGGAGTAATTGAAGTACCGTGGGAAGATGTCTCCAGTTATGGGGTTGTTAAGATTGCAAAAAAAATCAGTGAAGATTTATTTGAGATAAACGGAGTTGTAGAGAAACCTCAAAAAGGTGAAGCACCCTCTAATTTGGTGATGCCGGGAAGGTATGTTTTTTCATCACGTATTTTTAAATATTTAAAAAATCTTAAGCCAAGTGCTCGCGGTGAACTTGAATTAACTGATGCTATTACTGAATTAGCCAAGAATGAACGTGTTCTTGCTTATAAAATTAAAGGCCGACGATTTGATGTTGGAACTCCTGAAAATTGGTTAAAGACAAATGTTGCATTAGCTTTAGATTCAGAAAAACATCGAGATTCTTTAGTAAAATTTCTTAAGGAAGAACTTAAAAGTCGTAGTATTTCTGTTTAATTGTCTTTAAATTTAAAGAGGAGTCTTTTTTATTAACAATTAATTATTTAAATATAACATTTTACAAAAGGATTTATTGTGAAGAAGTGTAAGTTTTTTGTTTTATTTTTATGTGTGAGTTTAAGGTCGGAAAAGTGGGATTATCGGGTTCCTAATGAATATGGAACACATCAACCTGTTTTATATGAAATTGTAAATAGAACGAAGGGGCCAGTTGTTGAATTTGGTTGTGGTAATGGAAGTACTGATTTATTACACGAAATTTGCAAAAAACAGGGAAGGCTCTTAATATCTATTGATGATGATTTAAGTTGGTTAAATAAATACCGACAAAAATATCTTGGCGATGGTTGTAGCCCAGATAATTCTGGATGGCATTTATTTTTTTATGTTCCCGGAAAAAAGGGGAATAGTCATGACCATTGGCTTCAATTTTTTAAAGAATGTAGTTTGTTAAATAATTTGAATTTTGAATTATGTTTTGTTGACCAATCTCCTTGGTTAGCTCGTTATGAAACGATCAAGAAGTTTAGAAACAAGGTTAAATATATTATACTTCATGACTGTGATTTTTTTCCTAGAACAGGTATCTGTGGTAAAGTGATAAAGCATTCAGATTCAGCAGCATATGTACCCGGAGTTTTTGATTTTAGCGACATTTTTGCTTATTTTAAAGTTTATTTTCCTCCTGCCCCATGGCCACTTTTCTCTGGGCCACCCACTCTTTTGGGGAGTAATTTTATATCAGATTTGCCGGATGTAGATTATATAAAATATAGTCAGTCTAATTTGTAGGTAATATTTTTAAGTGGGGGTTTTTATTTTACGTAAGACAAACTGTGGGTGAAATCGGGAGTTGCAATGTTAGCAAAAAAAATCATACTCAGCTGTGTATTCATAAATATTATCTGTTCGAATGCATCAGATGAAAGGAGTTCCATGGATGTAAAAAAAATCATTATTCCTGCAGCGGGCTTAGGCACTCGGTTTTTTCCATGGTCTCGTTCAATAGCAAAAGAACTGTTGCCCCTTGGAGATGCGCCTGCAATTGAACATGTCGTTCGTGAAGCAATTGCAAGTGATTGTACCGATATTATTATGATTGCTGGTGCGCGCAAAGCTTCAATTATCGATTATTTTGAAAAAGCAGATTTGCCAGCAACCTTTACCTATGTTCCTCAGCCACAGCCTAAAGGGTTAGGTCATGCGGTTTCAATGGTGACTCATTTAATTCATGATGAGTATGTTGGTGTTATTTTACCGGATGAGCTTTTATTTTGTGATACCGTTCCTGGAATAAAACAGTTAATTGATGTGGCAAAAAGAGAAAAGGCTTCCGTTGTTGCGGTTCGTGAAGTGCCGCGGGAACAAATTTGTGCTCTTGGTGCTGTCGTGATAAAAAAACAGATTGATGATAAAACATTTGAGATATCAGGGCTTGTAGAAAAACCTAAATTTGAAGATGTTCCTTCAAATTTAGCGTTGATTGGGCGCTATGTTTTGTCACCAAAGATCTTTGAATCATTACAATGTATTAAGCCTGGTGCAAAGAATGAATATCAATTAACCGATGCGATTGCAGATATGCTTGCAAAAGGTGAAAAAGTTGTCGCGTATAAAGTTGATGGTATTCGTCATGATATTGGTAATCCTCGTGGTTGGGTTAAAGCAGTTATTGCATCATCACTTGATTCAAAATTATACGGAAAAGACATTCGAGCTTTTATGGAAGATGAATTAATACGTCGCTATGATAACTCTATTAAAAAAAGTGAATTGACTAAAGAATTTAAACTTTGAGTTGTAATTAATGAAAAAAAATTTTAAGATTTGTTTTTGTTTTAGCCTAAAGGAAAGTTTATGAAAAGTTTAAAAATTTTTACGCTTGCATTATTAGTTTCTTTGCAGGGAAATATTGGCACATATGGATTTTATCCTTATTTAAATGAGTATTTTGTT
>CAYUHH010000118.1:0-3108 GCA_964444435.1 uncultured Pseudomonadota bacterium
CGTGATTCCTTTTCGTTACCTTTTTCGGAAGATGTTATTCTTCCTGGCTCTGTGGGACGATATGAAATCGGGGTGCCTATTGTTCAAGATGTGTTACAAGATATTAATTTTTTATTGGAACATCTTGGGGATGAAGAAGCGCTTTTAAGAAATTTACAGGCGTGTAGTCCTATTCGTGTTGTTAATCTTTTGCGCGGTATCTGTTTATTGGGGATAAGAAAAGATCATCCTTTATTACATCTAGTTATATCGGTGCATTCTGAGTCTGCCATCGAGAAGCTTGCACGTGATAGCTTTGTTGGTTTTTGTGCTTTTTGCGAGCATATTCAGAAACGCTATCCTATTGTTCAAAACGGATTACAGAAATATGTATCATTATTTCAACCCGCGGAGTCTTTGGGGGTTGGTCTTTCTCGGGTGCCTTTACGAGCAATGAAGTTTTCTGTTGGAAGAGGTTTAGAATCTGTATTAAAGGAAGAATGCAGTGAACGTTTGTCTCTTGAAGCACGGCGTATGGCATTTGTTCCCAAGTCAGCAAGTTTAGATAGTGACCTGTCGCCCGATACGGCAGATTTTTCGGGGCGATGTTCTCCGGTTGATGATGTTGATCTTGATCGTTTTGCAGCCTATTTTTATAGCTTGTCGGGCAAAAAATCTGCTGTACAAGAGACAGCTTGTTTTAATGATCTTATTACATGTGATTTGCAATTTCTTAATGCAGCGCTTAAAAAAGTTTGTGATTTTCGCTGTTTTTATAAGGATGAACTTGTGCATATTCTTGCGCAATCGTTGGCATATAAATATCGAGAGGCGGGAGGGTATGATCCAGATTATCCTCAAAATTTCATTATATTATTTGAGTTGTGGGATAAGGAGTTTTCTTCGATTGCTGATAGCTTGAAAATATATATGTATTTATTTTTACCTTATACGGAACGAAAACTTTTAAGTAGTTATTTGACTGATTATCTTTCTGTTGAAGGTTTTGTGCGGCAAAATCCTGATTTTAGATTTTTACAAGGTCAATGTAGTGAGATTATTGAGATTTGTCCGACATTGCCGCGTCTATTTAAAATGAGTGACTTAAGGGGACGTCGACTGATTTATGCAATGAGTGAATTGTCAAGGAATTGTTATGGTCCTTTTTGGGGAGCATTAGTTGATCGGGGTGCAAGTAAACAGAGTTTTTCATGGCAAAATGTTTGGGAGGGAAAGGATATTGAGCTGTTGCGTCGTATGCCTATGGGTGATCCTGCTTTTGATTCAGATCCTAGTGTTATAGATCCCAATACGGTAGTGGGAGAAATGTATAAGCCTTGTGCAAATGAGAATGACGTTGGCATGCCGATTCTTACGTTTCTTGCAATTAATGGGAATGAGAAACTTGTTCAAGAGTTGTTAGATAAAGGGGCTAATCCTTTTTTATCCATTGATGCAATCTGGAAGATTTATTTGGGACAACAACATAATGAGTCAATGAAAAAGATTTGTGCGTTAGTTGCATTGAAAGCGTATCAAATAAATGAAGTACATGCGTTGCGTTCTCCGATATTTAAAAATGAGATAATTATACGTGAGTTGTTTTTGTTAGAGCTTGATCCATTTTCATTAATAAAGCATTTGTCTTTATTGAAAAAAGAAATAAGAAAGATTGTTATAGAACAGGCGTATGCAGTTTGTTCTGAGCAATTGTTTGATATGATGCGTTATGGCTCATCAGGTTTGCGCTCAAGGATTTTTAAATCAATTCTTTGGATGAAAGGTTTATATCGTTCATGGCATATTAATCAAAAAATGAGAGAGAGCGTTTCTGAGGTGTATGGTCGTCGTTCTTCTGAAGTTAATAGGGTAGAGGGTGCAGAGCTGAGGCGGGCGCAGCGAAATCGGCGAAGGGTACTCCCCGGCGCACCAGAGCGGCATTATTCTGTTGATGATGCATCAATTTATCCAGCACCTACACTTTCGTTAGAGGAATTAGAAAGGTTTTCGGAAGAAAAGATAGATGTATTGCGGGAAGAGCTGAGAAGAGATGATCCCGAAACATGGGTTGAGCCAAGAGCTTTTGAGCTCCCATCAATGGTTTTGCATGCTGAATCTTCTCAAGGAGAATATCCAAAAGATTTTGTTCCTTGTTCTCGACCGAAAAAGAAAAAAGGCTGCTGTACTATTTTATAAATTATTTTTGGTATGGTTTAAATGGATTGATGATTCTTAAGATTGTTTGGGCTGTTTCTTCAATGATAAGAGGATTTTGTTTCATGTCGTTAGGTGTTTTTTGTCCAAAAATGTAGAGTCGAAGATTTTCAAGGTTTTCTATTGTCATGGTGAAAATGTCTTGATTGAGCAGTTCTGGATTTCTTTTAAAAAAGAGAAAAAGATGGCGCATTCCAAAGTTTCGTGATGTTGATTTTCTAAAAATTTTTCACATGAATATTCTGTTTTGTCTTCAATGAATTTGCGCAGTGTTGTGGGAGGAACAATGCTATGAACTGGTTCATATTCCATTGCATATAAGCTACAAAAAAGGGTGATCATTGCTATTTGCTTCATAAAAGTTCCTTTTGTTTTTTTTCTTGGTGTCGCAGAATTTCTTGTTGATGATGTTTAAGTTCATCGCTGCGAGTTCTAAGTACCTGTGTAAATGCATTGATAATGGAGGTGTGAACGTCTACGGTGTATTTTTTATCGAGATACAGATATTCGTGATAGAGTTTTTCTGCTTCTCGAGGATGGTTTGAGATAAGTTCCTTTACGGTTTTATGTTGTAAATGGGGGTATTTTGAGAGAAAGTCGCTGAGTCGTTGGTGGTGAAAGAAGTAGGCTGTAGTGCTTTTTGCGAGGGCACAATCTGATTTTCGTAAAATAATAAGGCAATGTTCGGTGCAAAATTGATACTCTTCAAGTGCGTTATAAAAATCTGCAAGTGTTTTGAGTTCTGTTGGATTAATGCATCGTTGGGTATATCTTCTTTGCATACGATGCATTGATGAAATTTGATTTATAAGAATAATGCTTATTGTTATTATGATTTTTTTCATTTTTCCCCAAAAATTATAACGTTATTTTACGCTTATTTGGGGAATTTTAAAGTTTTGATTTTTTTTTCAA
>CAYUHH010000119.1:0-3103 GCA_964444435.1 uncultured Pseudomonadota bacterium
GCATGTGTTAAGCACGCCGCCAGCGTTCATTCTGAGCCAGAATCAAACTCTCCATCACAAAATTTAATATTTTAAATTAGGGTCGCTATTTCTCAATGCGGGCACGTTAGTTTTGTGTATTTCAAAGATACAGAATTTTTCAACCATCATTTACTATAATATCAATTCATTTCTATTTGTCAAGGGTTTTTCAAACCCCTTATTGAATCGAACCTTTCAGCCGGGAACTTTTTTCATTCACTTCGAAAGTAATAATATTGTATCCCAGCTTTCCATGCATGTCAACATTTTTTTTCATTCTTTTGGGCATTTTTTTAAGAAATTATTTAAAAACGGCTGAATAGCCAGACTGAATCAGGCAATTGCGTTTTAATTCTTTCTCATTGAAACCTTTTTAAAATAATGCTTTAAAACGATTAGAAATCTCTTTACTTTTTGACGTTTTTGTAATTTTCTATTATAATTATTAATGACATTTAAAAAATTTTAATTAAACTAAGCAAAATGGAGATGCTATGAAAAAGTCTACGCTTTTATTATTAGTGTGCCTTTTAATACCCAGTAAAACACTCTCCATGGACGGTGGTCCCATCAGAAAAGTAAAGTCAGACCCTGCTTCATATCAATTCGTCTCAATAACACTAATAGAAGATCTTCTCAGAAAAGAAAATTTTAGTGCTCTTGAAAGAATTGCAAAAGATCATCCTATGAAATTTCGATTAGCACTCAAAGATTATTTAAGCAAAGAACTAGATCAATTAAAGCATCATACCTTACATATCGAACACATCGTACAAAATTTTGAAAGCATTCTGCAAAAAGAAGTTTATTTTTTAAAATTTCTTATAAAAAAGACTTGTGACAAAGATGATTTTGATTTAGCCCTTAAAATTTTTAAATCCTTATCATTTAACAACAACCTCCTAAGAATACTTCTTGAAAGCTTTGCCAAAGAAGATCATCACCTAGATCTTTTTTTCGGTTTTTTGGCAGAATATCACGATAAAATAGAAAAAAGACAATCACCCATTACCGGTATACTTCTTGATACATCAAGCCCACACGTTAAAGCTATGATGAGTGAGTTTCCTGCATACATAGAAGAATATAAACTAACTTTTTTTCAAAACGCACTCTCAACTTATTACATGAAAATGGTAACACGTTTAAGCAAACATTTGAGAATACCCATTCCAGCAGAAGACTTAGAGCAATGTTTTGTTCATGCAGCACAACAAAATTGTATTGATTTTTTCCATCTTCCCCAAATACAACGTTTATCATTCCCCCCCGCATGCATACAAAAAGCCCTCAAGAAAGCAGCGCATCACGATCAATCTGACGCCATAAGAATAATTATCAATCTCTACACTCCCTCCCTTCTTATGCTTTTCAAGGCATTTAAGCAGGCTGTTAAATTTAACCAAAAACATTCCGCACTAGAACTTCTCACTCAAATTGAAAATATAGTGCCACCTCCTTCAATCGACGAAGACTCAACTCAAAAAATTATTAAAACTTTATCTAAAAGCCTCGATCTGGCACTGCAAAACTATAACTATGAACTTGTTTTTGCCATTTTAGAAAGCAATCTTCAACTAGACCTTGCCATTCTCACAATGCTCATTGAAAGAGAAACAGGCTTCATCAAAAAAGAACTTCTAAAAAAGGCTGCTTCTTGTCTTCCCAAATCACGCCACTCACAAATAGAGAAAGTTATAGGGCTTATCAAGTAAATCAAAAAAACGCTTTACATAAAACCCTTGCTTTTAATACCATCATTTTAAAATATGAATTAAAGGTACAGGTCTTATGAAAAAATTATTATTTTTTATTATTTTATCAGCAAACTTTTACTCTCATCCCATTTATATAACTATAAATAAAATATAACCTTCCTCTCGAAAATATCGCGCTCCTTCACAACGTACAAGTCTTTCCAACTGAAAAAAAAAGAACCATACAACAAGAAATCCTTCTCAAGACAGCTAACTTACCTTTATATAAATTTGACCCTTCTCATCTCAATACCTATCAAAAGCTTAATGACATAAAAACCGACGATCTTAAAACGCTTATCATCGACCTTGGAGCAACGCACCCTGACAATCCAACTCTTATTCATGCATATCTGTCTCTAAATGATCTTGCGGTTAAAGGAAGTCAAAACAAACTGATTGATGAATTAAAATCTCTGCCGCAAGAACAAAAAAAGTCACTTATTCCACAAATTCAAGCAGAAATAGCCTACGAATATGGAACAAAAAAAGCCCCTAATTACAATTTAATAGATTTTCAGAGGAATGCAGAAAGCTGTAGCCCCGAAATAAAACAATTCATTCTTGAGCTCGGAAGTTTATCTGAATCTGAATACCGCATTCTTATAAATGCACAACATATAATTAATAAGCACGGATACCTCAACAATCCAAATCATCAGATTATCAACGAAAACAATGATGTTATATATAATGTAATCAATGACGACTTTAATTATAATAAAACCCTTTTTCCCCAAAATATTCTTTCCCCCAGAAAAAAACATTTCATTTCTCAAATTTATAAAGATACCGAAACGAATGCTCAATATGCACAAAACGATAAAGTCAAAGATGGTAAAGGAAAACTGGCCATAAAAAAACTTTTCCTTTATGAAAACATTTATTATGAAACTGTTACAAACTTAGATAACACAAATATTATAACCGCATATCCCATTTTCATTTTTCACGATTACCGCAACGGCCCATTACAAATAAATATCAAACGAGATGTTAATTTCGTAGACGGCTTCACTATGATAAAGGATGAGGAACCATCCACAGAAGTTTTATCTCAACCAGACCTGATCGAATTCGCACACAAAAGTACCGACTATATTAAATATGAAAAAAAAATTGAAGAAAAACCTTATTTAATACTCGAAATTGGATATGCAATAAAAGAAAGAAAAAAAGGAAACATCTGGCCGATTGGAATATATCTTATGATTGAAAAAAATACAACGAATTTCCCCCTTGCAAGATTTAAACATCTTTATACAGAAGATGAACGAAAACAAATAGAAGATACAACAAAACTTATAATACTTTAGTCGAATCAG
>CAYUHH010000120.1:0-3086 GCA_964444435.1 uncultured Pseudomonadota bacterium
CACCATACATAACGATTGCGTATTCCTTTCTGCTTCACGAAAAAGTTTGAAAAATTGTACCCCTGTTCCAAACGCAAGCAGAAGCGTCGCGCTCGCAAGCGCCACTGATATAATCATCTCTAAAAGAGAAAACCCTTGATTACTTCTCATAAGACGATGCCCCCTTGTAGGTCAAAAATGTTATTTCGCGTACGTCGCCTTGCCCTTTCCATGAAACAACTGTTTTTTTAAAAGGAATAGTATATTTATTAGAAACATTTTGTGTATGCAAACCATAATATGCTTGGCCCCTGGCAACAAAAAACCCCATCTTTCCTGTTTCAAGTAAAACAAGGGTGTTGTTAACACCCTCTAAAAGACGTTTAGTCTTCGAAGAATAAGAAACTATCTGACTCATAAGATGTGCAGCAACGAGAAAACCTCCTGTTAAAAAGGCCACCGAACAAACCACTTCAAAAAGGGAAAATGCTTTATTTTTACGTAAATTCATGGTATCATTACAATATGTAATTAATTTCTTACTTTGTTATACCATATTGGAGAAGAAAATGAAAAAAATTATTAAAATTCTTCTTATTTCAATCGGATTTTTCACTATAAATGCATCTAACGCAACAATAAACCCTTTTCCAACACAAGACGCATACGCCCCAAAAGAAATTGACGAGGGCGAATTGAGAGAACTTTTACGTTCAGATGATTTTAAACATGCGCTTAAAGAATTTGTTCCAGAAGGAATGGTTGATGATTTCAACTTAAGTCCTGAAGAGGAGGCGGAGATTATTCAGCAAACCTTAGATTTTTCTGAAAAAATGGCTCGTTTGACTCCTGACGAACAGGCAACTGAACTCGAAAAAATGTTCAAACAACTACCTCCTCCGCCAAAAGCGGTGGCCCCAGAACCACCTAAACCTATTGCAAAACCAAAGCCAATCCAAAAGAAAGAGCCCATTAAACCAATAAAGCAAGAAAGCAAATTAGAAATAGCCGACACGAAAAAGCTTATTGAAAAACTTGTAAAATCCCTTGAAGATATTGAAGTTAAGTTTGAAAGTTTGCCTCGCGTTACATCAGACATCCTGTTAGAGCAAAAATGGATAGAGGTAAGAGAAGAATTGCCACTTACCATATCAATGCTTAAACGCATCAGCAAAAAGGCCCAACTTACAGAAAAACTGGCTTCTCAAGAGTTTTCACTTTTACGTTCTCAAATAAAAGACCTCCAAAAAGATCTTTATCCTCAACGAAAAAAACTTGCGATTCAAGATACACTCATAACGGAAAAACTTGATAATGAAGATCTGTCTCGAGCAGATATTCCATCAGCATCGCAAAAACGTGAATCAAAGCGAGCGGTAAGCTCAATTATCAAGACATTAAGTCGTTCTGTTCAAAATATTAACTATGGGAATAAAAAGCTTTTTGAAAAATATGCCCCTGAAGAACTCAAGAAAATTAATGATGAACTCAAAAAATCGGAACCTTATCGCGCTTCTAAATATACCGCCCCAGAAAGAGGCTCTGGCTATAATCCTTCATACGGAGGCTCATCATATCGCCGTTCCCCTTATCAAGGCGGCGGGTATTCCTCTTCTCCTTCTTCACGAAACGCTACACGTGGGAAAACAGAAAGCAGATTAAATTCATCCCCTGGGAAAACAGGCGCTACCCAAGCCTCTAAAAGCAAAGCAAATGATACGCAATCGGGGAAAGCAAGTAACAAGACGGCTGAGAAGAAACAAGATGCCAATAAAAAGAAAAATAAAGTCGATAATAAAAGAAAACAAGCTTTTAATGAAATCAAAAAACAAATAGATGAAGTTGATAAAAAAGCAAAAGAACTACTCGAAAACCAATTTGAAGATACGCTTGTAAATTTTGCAACGCTTGATCCTACTGCGGATGCAGATGCCAGAGAACGTATTGATACAACCCGTCAAAACATTCAAGAATTAATTCCTCAACTTCATGATCTTGAAGGCAAGATTGGCAGATTTGATACAATTGCAAAAAAATCAACAACTGAGGTTAAAGATACAGCCAAAAAGCAACTGAAGAAACAATTAGATGAAAAGAAAAATATCGAAAAATTTGTTAAATTAGCAAAAAACAGCACAACACCAACAGCCATTCAAAACATTAATGGAACAACCGGCGCAAACGACAAAAAAGAAGTCTTAGCACTTCTTCAACAATTCATCGAACGGTATCAGGAAATAAAAGATAAGTTAAGAACTTTTGAAAGATTCAAAAACAAACTTCATAAACTTAATGATAAAATCAATCAATTTGTAACGCAAAATCAATTACTTGCAAAAATTCGACCCGCTGAAGGTATTGTTGTATTAGCAAAAACTAAACAACAACTTACAGAGACGCTTAAAGAACTTGATGCGTATCTCAAAATGACAAAAAAAGTCGAAGATGGATATGGTAAAAAAGAAGCACGCGCCCTTGATGGTGCTGCAAAGCAATTCATTGATGCACTCGACAATGAAGCTACTCCTATAAGCTTAAATCAATTTAAAGATAACGCAGCTCAAGTAAAACGTGCACTTAATTTATAAAAATTAATACTCAAATAATAAAGAAGGGACCATCTTGGTTCCTTCTTTTGTTTTTACATTATTATCTAAAATTAAGAATTTATCCAAAAAATAATCAACAACTTGTTTTACTTGCTTCATCATTTTATATATTAATTCCTTGCAAAAAACTTTCTTCGACATATTCAGCACGTCGCTGAAAGCAATCTTTGTCATTCGTTAACACCTTGACCTTACTGATTCATTATTCGTTCAACCTAAGCAACTTTTGATTCATAAAGGTGGATCAACGAAAGTATGTAAACCAAATTTTTCTGATAAACCTGCAAACTTTTCAATAAACTCTGAATAAAAACTGAAATCAATAATAAATCATCTCAGCTCTTACCATAAAAAGTTTTTCTTCCTGCTAAACTTCGAAGTGAACTTCGAAGTTTAAGAAAAGTAATTTTCAAAAAATGTTTCGACGTCGTTGAAAATTACTTTTCAACTATCTTACAACACCTTCTACAAAGATTATCTCTCTCCGAACTAACATCA
>CAYUHH010000121.1:0-3072 GCA_964444435.1 uncultured Pseudomonadota bacterium
TTAATACTTTGATTTTTTTATTAATAAGATCTTGGGTAAAGAGAAAACTTCCAAGGATTGTTCTGATTATTAAATCTGTAGCATCTGTTCGATCGCGAACCGTTTCGAGGATCGTTTTTTCAGGGTGAAATGTTTCAAGCTGATCTTGTTCAAAGTAGGCAGTTTTTACATGGTAGCCAAAGGAAATTTTTCCCGTATCAGGTTTATATTTTTCAGTGATGAGGTTTAACAAGGTTGTTTTTCCTGTTCCATTTGGTGCAATAATGGCTGTTCGTTCATTGCGCAGAATGGTAAATGACGCATCTTTTACAATTGGTTTATTTGGAAAGGAGAATGAAAGATGTTCAGCGTGAATAACAGTCTTACCGGATTCTTTTGTTTCAGGAAAAGAAAAATGGACGGAAGAAGGTCTTTGGGCAATAGAAACAAGTTCAATTCTATCGATTTCTTTTTTCATTTTTTTCACCATACGTGCTTTTGATGCTTTTGCTCTGAAGCGATCGATGGTTTGTTGTTTGTGTTTGATTTCTTTTTTTTGATTTTCATAGGTTGCACGTTCAATTGCAGCTCGCTCTCCCTTTTGTTTGAGATAGTAAGTGTAGTTGCCGTTATATTTGGTGCAGTTTCCATTTTCAAGTTCAAGAATAGTTTCACAAAGATTGTCGAGGTAGTACCGATCGTGTGATACGAGTGCAAATCCAAATGAGGCATTTTTGAGAAAATTGAAGAACCATTCTTGTGCAAGGAGGTCAAGGTGGTTTGTTGGTTCATCAAATAGATAAAAATCTGCGTCTTGTAAAAGAAGTTGTGCAAGAACAACGCGCATTTTCCAGCCGGTACTTAAGGTTGAAACCGGTTGTTCAAATTGATTTTGCGTAAATCCCAGGCCGAATAATATTTTTTTTGCTTTAACTTCAAGCCGAGGTAGTTCTGTTTCATCAAGATTTTTAATCGCTTGCATTGTTTCATCAAGGACTCCACTTGAGGATGTAAGCGTAATCTCTTGGGGCATGTATCCGATTTTAAAGGATGATGGTTTTTGGATAGTGCCTGTATCCGGTTGTTGAATTTTGGCAATAATTTTAAGAAGCGTAGTTTTTCCGGAGCCATTGCGGCCGACAATACCCACGCGATCATTATTTTTTAATGTTATTGAAACATCATTAAAAATTATTTGGTCTTTGAATGTAAGGTTAAGATTTTTTATATGAATCATGCTTCTAATATATCATGAAGAATATCTTTTTTATATTGAATAAGGTTTTTTTAGTGAAGTGCCTCATAAGGCCATGCAAATGGACCCATGATACGCTTGAATCTTTTTAAAGCTTTTTTTTGCGCTTCATCATCGATTATGCCTTCTTCAAATTGTTCAGTAAGGGCAAAAATTTCTTGCGCTTTGTTGATTGCCGATTGGAGAGTGGCCGTTCCCTCTTCTGAAGAAATACTTCGTATAGGAGCGATAATGTGTGCGATAAATCTCAGTCGATCAGCCGCCTTAGATCGATTTTGATCATGATGGGAAAGGTATTCTTCAATTAAGTCTTGGAACGAGCTTTCTTGGTGAGGAATATGCAGCCATGGACTTGTTGGTCGTGAAAGCTCTTGTGCTAAAATATTCCAATATTCTTGAAGCTGAGATCTTAGGTTTCCCCGAAATTCAGGGCTGACATGTTCATCGTGAAAAATTGAAAGAGACAGGAACGGATTGGTTAAATTGGTTTCAGCTAAGTGTTCCATTGTGTGAATTTTGCAAAATATAAAGAATGAAAATAAAAAAAATGATTTCATGAATATGTTTTTAAATTATGGTGTGTGATGGATGGTGGATATAACAAGAATTTGTGACATAGCGCTTTTCTTTTGTTTGAAAAAAGCCGAGTTGTTTATACGTAAGAAGGTTTCGCATTACTTTATATGTGTCGGAGATGTGGTTGTCTTGATTTTCTTTTTCGAGGGTTGAAAACAGCTTTTTTGTGGTTTCTTTTAATGTTTTGTCGGTAATATAGTTTATTATTTCAAATGATTCTTTGTGTACGGGTTGATATAAGTATGGTTTTAAAGCATGAAGCTTTTTAATGACATTTCTTATAACTTGTGTGCGTTTAGATTGTTTTTTGTTATGAGTTCTGCGCTCCGCGTAAGAGCTAAATCCAAAGATGAATGTTATTAATGTGCCATGAAACATAAACTTGAAATTGACGAGTTCGGAAGATCTTTTTATTATTGATTGATACCATCCCCAGGTGCCGAAGCTCGCACTTATTAAACACATTGTCATGAAAACTTTAGCTCGGTTTTTTGCCTCGGAGGTTTGTTGGGGAAGATTTATGAAGGCTAATATACTATCAATAGGGATTTTTTTATCATCTAATTTTTTGAGAGCTTCCGTTAGAATGTCTTCTTTTTGACTAATAATCGCGAAGCATGCAGCATCTTCTGCTGGGAAACTAAACATTTTTTTATTAAATAAATTTTGAATTGTTATGATACCCGATTTGTCGTTTTCAATTAATTTGAACTGCTGGTTTGTGGGATGAGAGATGCTAAAAATAAGTAAACAAAAGATAGTGAATATTTTTTTCATCTGTTCCCTTTGAACTTTTTTGATTTTACTTAATTATAGGAACTAATGTTTTTTTGTATAGAGTATGTCTTTAAGATTTTTTTATGTTTGTCATAGTTTTATTTAGTGTTTTTTATAAAATATCTTAAAAATTGATGGCTGGAGTAGGTGCTTTTAATTGTTACAACTATGATTTATCATTTTGGTTTACGATTACTGTCAGCGTTTTATGGTATTGTTTTATAAATTATTAAAAAATTTTGTTTGTTGTATGAGATTTTCTTTTTAAGATTTTACATTTTTTTAGGGTAAGAATTTAGTTGTAAATATATGAAAAATATGCTAAAAACGGAAAAGTAGCTCTAAACAAAAGGAGAATAATGAAAAAGTTTCTTGGGCTTACGTTTTCACGTAAGGGATTGATGTATTTGGGTCTTGGTAGTTTGTTATTGCTTGGAAAATTGGGAATTATTAATTGGAATTTTGTCTGGATTATCATTTCTGTT
>CAYUHH010000122.1:0-3070 GCA_964444435.1 uncultured Pseudomonadota bacterium
TTTTTCGTTTATCTGTTGGTATCAAATAATTTTTAATGAGTTTCCATGTGGTGCGTGTTGCGTATACGGGGCACGGCGCACCTTCTTTGAGGCCCCATGCATGGTCAGGATGCGCATGTGTTAAAACAATTGCATTCGGTTTGATTTTCCATACTTTATTGGTCCAATCGAAACCGCAGTCGATCATGATATTTTTATTTTTATACGAAATAAGTGTCGATGTGTGTCGCCAGTGCCGACGGTTGATGCTCTCGATATACGCCTTTGTCCCCAAAAACGTTATTTTCATTTTTTTATCCTCAACTTTTTTTGAGCTTATCAGAAAATAAGCAGTATTGAATGTGTTTTTATTTTTCTAATAATTAGGGCTTATCCGAAAATTAATTAAAGGTTGAAGGTTTTATTTTTCAAACCTTCAGTTTGATCGACCAGCTTCCATCTGGACTGGCAAGCGTTCCGCTTGACCGTGTAGAACCAAATATTTTGCTTGCCAGCAAAATATTAAAAAGCTCAATAAATAATCGTTTAGTTCAGTTGCCGTGCAAAATGTAAAACCTTTTTTAGACGTAGTTTTAAAATAACTATTTGCGAGTAGAGCCTTTTAATAAGCTCATGAAGGGTGTTGCCAAGATGATAGTTGCTATTTTGATGATAAAGCTTACCAATATGATGTGCCATATATGAGGGACAATGCCATAAAGGCCAAGAAAAGAAAAGAGAACGGTGTCGATAGCTTGTGAAATGATTAATGATCCATAGTTGCGAAGAATAAAAAATTTATTATGGAGTTTGATTTTTAAAAGGGCATAAATTTTATAATCGATCAGTTGGCAGATGAGGTATGAAAAAATTGAAGCGCCAATTAAACGGGGCATTAAAGATAAGATTGCTGAAAACGGTTGGTGCGATGCATCTGAAATAGGATTATACCACAGTTGAAATTGTGACATCACGAGGTAAAAAACAAGCGCACAGAAGCTGATATAAATAGCTTTTTTTGTTGTTGCTTTTCCATAATATTCTTGAAGAAGATTTAACGCTAATCCTGAGCCCACTGCAAATGCATCAGTGCAGGTAACACAGAGGTGAAACAAGGAAATTTCTTTGGTGATAAATAAGTTTGCAAGGATTGCTTGAATAATGATAAGTGTGATGAGTGCTTCTTTGCCTAAACGAAGGGCAAAGATACAGCTCAAAACAATTGCAAAAATGTGAAAAACAAAAATTAATTCATTCATAATATAATCATTATAACATTATTTATCTTAATTTTTTAAATAAAAAACCAAATCCAACATGGTAATGTAACACAAAAAATGCAAGTGGTTCCACAGATAGGAACGACAATTTCTTCGCAGGGTATGGGGCGGTTGCATATAGAAAAACGGGCTCCGTTTCCTCTATTTTCTTCACGGACTTCTTCATCTTCTTCGTGATGAAAGGGGGGAGCTTCGTGTTGGGCTGGAAAAACGGCGCCAGGAAAGATTCTGTAAATGTGGTGTCGGCAAAGAGGGCATCGAAACTCTTTTTCGAATCTATATTCCCATTGGCCGATGCATTGGGTATGAAACTGATGTCTACATGGTAAAGTTTTTATGTCACCTGTAAGTTCTGTAAGGCAGATAGGACATAATTTTTGAGCTGATTCTATGTCGTGTGAATCACGATGCGGCAATAAGGGTGTTTTATCTTCTTTCTCATCCTGGTTTTCGTTCCCTTGCTCCATGCAATTGAGGCAAGAAACAAAAAATAGAGATAAGAGTAAAAGTTTTTTCATGAGCCCGTTTTCTTTGAGGACTTATTTTTATTTAAAATGTAACAATGGTTAATAATTTAAATCAAGCGGTGTAATAATTTAAAAAATCTGTGAACCCAGCTGTTTTTTTTTAATATTTTTGGAAATAAAGGATGGAAGGGTGTTTGACTTTAAATGTGTATCAAATTATTGTTTTTGTATTAATTCTAAAAAAGTTAATTTTTAAGGGAGTTTGTATGGTCAAAAAGTTCATTCCGTTATTTCTTGTTTTAGTTTGTGGGTCTTTAAAAGCTAAGTCAAGTTCAGATTTTGCAGATAATAAGCAAGCAAAAATTTATCTCGCTGGCCATAATGGGTTGGTTGGTTCTGCCATTATGAAGCGATTAAAGGGTGAAGGGTATTCAAATATTATTGCCCGTGAATTACATGAATTGAATTTGCTTGATCAGGCTGCGACAAAGAAATTTTTTGAAGAAGAAAAACCTGAATATGTGTTTGTTGCGGCAGCTAAAGTTGGTGGAATTGTTGCGAACAATACGTATCCTGCTCAGTTTATTTATGAAAACATGATGATTGAGGCCAATGTTATTCATGCAGCTCATGAAGCTGGGGTTAAAAAACTTCTTTTTATCGGGTCATCTTGCATTTATCCGAAATTATGTCCTCAACCAATAAAAGAGGAATATTTGTTGACGAGTGAATTGGAAAAAACAAATGAAGGGTATGCGATAGCCAAGATTGCAGGCTTAAAAATGTGTGAATATTATCAAAAACAATATGGCGATCGTTTTATTTCATGCATGCCCACAAACCTTTATGGTCCTGGCGATAACTTTCATTTAAAGAATTCTCACGTATTGCCTGCATTTATCAGAAGAATGCATGATGCGAAAATGAATGGTGGTAAAGAGGTTGCTGTATGGGGAACCGGTTCTCCATATCGTGAGTTTTTACATGTCGATGATTTAGCTGATGCTCTTGTTTTTCTTATGAAGCATTATGAAGAAGCTACGCATGTTAATGTTGGTACCGGAATAGATTTAACCATCAAAGAATTAGCGGAGTTGGTAAAAGATGCTGTTGGTTATGAAGGCTCTCTTGTTTTTGATACAAGAAAACCAGATGGTACTCCTAAAAAGTTGTTGAATGTAGATAAATTACATGCATTAGGTTGGAAGCATAAGATGGAATTAAAAGATGGTATCAAGACAACATACCAATGGTTCTTAGATCATCAAGATTCTTTTCGCAAATAATACATATCCTAAAGGATTATTACATGAAACATTATGTAGCATTACTGTTGGCAACGCA
>CAYUHH010000123.1:0-3063 GCA_964444435.1 uncultured Pseudomonadota bacterium
TTTATACGATGATTCCAGATCTTTTTCAAGTTTTTAATTTCCTGATTCGACTATATCCTAAAGGATTATTACATGAAACATTATGTAGCATTACTGTTGGCAACGCACACATTGTTTTGTATGGAACGTTCATCTCTCGATGATGTGAAAAGGGATTTAACTGATGCCAAAAGGGCAGTCATTACTGGGATAGCAGGACAAGATGGAACAGACCTCTCTCTGTTTTTAAAAGAAAAAGAACCGGATACTCACATTATTGGTCTTGTTCGGCCTACGACAAATACTAAAAGGTTAGAATATACTTTTGATGGGGAAGTTCCTTTTAGATTAATGGATTGTGATTTGGGGAGTACGTCTCAAGTTGATTCGATTATGAGATCTATCAAGCCTGATGAAGTTTATTGTTTAGCAGGTCAAAGTAATGTTGTAAAGTCATGGAAAGATCCCCAAGAAAATCAAGTTAATATTGTTGGTGTAGCAACGTTTCTTGCAGCTATCGAAGCGCAAAAATTGGCAGAGAGAAGTCGGTTGGTTTTTTCCGGAAGTAGTGAAATCTTTGGGGATGTAGCAACCTCACCACAAGATGAATTAACTCCTCACAATCCTCGTAATCCTTATGGTACTTCTAAGGAAGCCGCATGGAGATTGTTGGATTTATATCGCCGACAAAAAGGGGAGCATGCTTCCTGTGCGTATCTGTATAATCACACAGGTATTTTTAGAGGGAGTCCCTTTGCAGAAAAGCAAATTATTAAAGATATTGTATTAGCACATGATCCATCTTCAGACAGAAGTTTTCCAATTCAAGTTGGGAATGTTGAGGCTCAACGTGATTGGAATGCTTCAGGTGAGGTGGTTCGCGGAATGCATTTAATGTTACAGCAAGAAGAGCCTGGTGATTATGTCTTATCTTCAGGAACACTTCATAAAGTTCGTGATTTAGTTGAAATGGGTTTTGCTCATTATAAAAGAGAAATACGTTGGGACGGTTCAGGGTTGGATGAAAAAGGATATGATGCGAAAACGGGCGAGTTACTTGTTGAGGTAGATAGACGTTTTTATCGTCCTGCTGAAGTCGTTCCTCTTTGTGGTAATCCTCAGAAAGCATATGATGTTTTAGGGTGGAAAACTGAAAAGACATTTGAAGAGCTTGTTTCAGAAATGATAGAATCCGAAAAAATATATGTGCTTGATCCTGAACGGTGTGCTTGGTAAATTAGTTAAAATGTAAATTTAAGGGTGGTCTAGGTTTTGCCCTTTTTTATTTGGCGAATTTTTTCAGTGTAAGCTTTTATTGAAATTAAAGCGGATAGAAGGAAAATCCCATGAGCTGACATTCAGGTTGTGGGATGATTCCATATGTTTCTTTCATCATGGTCTGAATTTTTTTAGCAAGGTTAATAATATCAGTTGCGGTTGCGTTTCCGGTATTAATAATCATGTTTGCATGTTGATGTGAAACTTGTGCGCCACCTTCAGAAAGTTCTCCTTTAATGCCAAGTTTATCCAAATAATAAGAAGTATAGATCATTTTTTTGCCATTAATGACTAAAGATACTTCATCTTCATGAAAATTTCTAAAAAAGCATCCGCAGGTACCTTTGTAAGGGTATCGAGTCATACGGTGACGTGTTATTTCATCATAGCGACCTTGTGCGTATGCTGTTTCGACATCAGAAGCTTTTGTAAGTTTAAATGTTGCATTAATGAGATAATGATTTCGCTCATGCAGTTTTGATTGATCATATCCGAACTGAAACCAATCACGATCAACGATAAAAATTTTTCCTGTTGATTTTTCAATAACTTTTCCATTTTCAACAAACGTTTGAAGATTTTCTTTGAAGTAATGAATGTTGATAAAAACAGATCCTCCAACTGTTCCAGGAATAGCTGCAAATTCCTCAAGTCCAATGAGGTTGTGTTTTAAACAATAGGTGATGAGTTCTTCGATTGTTACTCCTGCATCAGCCGTTACTTTTGCTTTAGCTTTATTAATTTTATGAACGATATTTTTTGATTGTGGGCGAATGACAAGCCCTTTGATTCCTTCATCGCTAATGAGCATGTTTGCTCCCAGGCCGATGAATGTTATGTCTAATCTGTTATCTTTTGCATAAGTGAGTGCTTGAGTGAATTCATTTTCATCTTGCGGCTCACAAAAATATTGTGCTGAGCCGCCAACACCGAACCAATTTTTGTCTTTAAGCGGGCAGTTTTTTAGTATTTCCATCTTATATGTTTCTTCATGTATTATGTGAGTTGTTATTTTAGTATAGAAAAGATAAAAGGCGGTGTCGATGAAGAAACATATTGTGTGTTTTATTTATTATGGTTCAGTTATCTGTAATGGAAAATATTTGCGGGTTATTATTTGCTCTTCGCCAAAGATGTAAGTCGATTGTTCCGGTAGAGGCCTTTTCTTGTACCTACGATGATTTAAAAGAAACGCTTGCATGTAGCTTGAAATGTTTTAAAGAGGCTGTAAATGTGCGTCAGCGAATGGAAGCTGAACAATGTTTAATAGATTTACTTCCTGCTGCTTTCGCGATGCTGCCCCTTGAAGATCTTGAGGTGGCTTGCTTCCGCATCTTCATTCTAAATATAGTGGTGACCCTTTATATTCGCCGGAGTTGCGTTTTTTTTATGCTGGTCAAGTTAGTGCTAGAAGTGAAACCGATCATAATTTTATTATTTCTTCGGCTCCAAAAGGAAAAGAAGAAGAGGCTCGAGAGACAAGTAAAAAGCTGCTTGCTTTTTTAGCTTCTTTTCATGAAAAAAAAATAGTTTTTGCAGTCAGGAATAATTGAACTTTTTCTGAGTTAGCGTATGCTAATAAAAAAATAAAAAAGCCATTAATAAAGGTGAAAAATGAAATTATCCTTGTCGTGGATTTTTGAACACATTAGTGGGGGATGGCGTCGGTACGATATTGAAGATCTTGTTGAAAAATTTAATAAAACGACGGCTGAAATTGATAAGTTTTATCCTCTTAAACTTGATTTAGAGTGTTTGACACTTGTTGAAGTTGAGACCATTAATTTTAAAGATATTACTGCTTTT
>CAYUHH010000124.1:0-3059 GCA_964444435.1 uncultured Pseudomonadota bacterium
ACCATCAAGTATAAATTTTTGCTTCTGTTTTAAAATTTCTTTTAGTTTTTTATCTTTAATTTTTGATACAATGACTTCATCAACACATTTTCCGTTATCAACAGTTTTTTTAATTTTTTCACCCAAAATCGTTTTTTTTCTAATTTCGTCTCTGAGAATATCTCCAGGGCAGATCTGTATGTATCCATATTTTTTAATAAATATTTGGGAAAGTGTTCCCTTGCCACTACCTGGAGCTGATATGAGAACTAGGTGTTTTAGGCCGCAAAGTTGATGAGAAAAAAATGATTAGAATAAAGACAAGGTTTTTCATAATAAAAATCCATTAATAGTTTTTAATAATTATTAGGGCTTCATTATGGCTACTAAATCTATCAACAGACATTGTCTGAAATGTTAAAGATGTAACATTAAAAATATCAGATTTTCAAAAGAAATACAAATATGCTGATTTAAAAGAATTGTAAGATTGAAAAAAATCGACGTCCCTTATCGGGCTATTTTAGAACTTTTTTATTTCAAAAAGAAGTCATTGGTGAAAATATTGGTTGCTTTCCGAACTTTGACCGGAGAAACCTGACAAATCAATTAAAAAGAATAACATGTTCAAATAACCTCTTATCATCAATTTCTTTGACAATTTAAATCATTAATAGCAAATAATGGCTTTAAATAAAGACTTTTTTGAGCTTTTGGCATTGTACAAAAGTCTCACCCATGCTTAACTAAAATTATATCAATAACCTAACAAATATAATTCGAAGGGTTAGATATGACCTACAAACACTATTTCATTCTGCTTTGGAAAGGCTGCATAATAGGCATTAACGTCACATTTGCCAAAAAAAACAACCTTTATCAAACATGAGAAACAAATAATCGTCGATAAAATAAAGATTTGGCCTGAAAATCTTTAAATTTTTAAGTCGATTCTTTAACAATGCGCCATAAAAGACCAAGCATCGCAACGCTGCAAAGAAGTGCTGAATTTCCATAACTAACAAATGGCAATCCAATTCCTTTGGTTGGAAACAATCCAACAGCAACTGCAATGTTAATTATAGCCTGAATTGTTGTCAGCAAAACAAATCCTTGCATAATATAACGACCAAACGAAGAGGGAAGATGCCAGCTTAACTGAAGCCCTTTAAACAAAATAAAAATATACAAACAAACAACGATAAAGGCGCCAATAAAACCTGTCTCTTCTGCAATAATAGAAAAAATAAAATCAGTATGTTGCATGGGTAAGTAAAAAAACTTTTGACGTGAACATGAAACACCAATACCAAATAAACCTCCCGATCCAATCGCAATCAAAGATTGAATCACTTGAAATCCTGCCCCCTGCGGATCACGCCACGGATCAAGAAATGTTAAAATTCGACGCAAACGATATGGCTCAAAATAAATCAATAACCCAATCAGCGGAACAGCGCTCAAAGAAAGCCACACAACATAATTCCAATCTGGATATGCAATAAATAAAAGACAAACAACAGTAGCCCCTAATGTCACCGTCAATCCAAAGTCCGGCTGCTTTAACAAAACTAACGCTGCAATACCAAAAACACACAACACGGGCAAATATCGCTTCAAAGGCTTTTTTATAAAATCTTCTTTTCGCGAAAGTAAAAATGCAACAAAAATAATCAACGACCATTTCAATAATTCACTTGGCTGAAAAATAAATCCGCCCAAATTTAACCATCGGCTTGAACCATGAATACGATAGGCAAGAGAAGGAATCAATGTAAAAAATGTTAAACTTAAAGAACCTAAAAAAAACAACGATGATAAATAATAAATTAAACGCACGGGAATAAGAGCAAATACACATGCACCCAAAACACCTAAGCCTAATCCAACTACCTGCTTTTTTATAAAATAGGCAGCGTCCTGCGCATACTCTAACGCATAAACAGAACTGGAAGAATAAATAAAAATGAACCCAGTAATGATCAAGCAACAAACTGCACAAAAAAACATATTATAATTACGACTCAGATTGTAATCACCGGACCGCACCAAATACTCCTCTCCAAAACACCTTTCAACACTACTATACCACCCCTCCCACGTCAACCAACTTCCAGTTGGATCGGGCAGCAAACTCGCAGGTTAATTAATATTTTACTTCTACAACCTCAATTTATTCAAAACAACACCCCATAACCTTGAGATCACGGCTTCAAAGATACCTTAGGCCCATTCAGCAGGCATCAAACGGAATGCTCGAACGTAAACCTTAAAGCTGATAGATTTGAAATTTTTAATAAAAATAGTAATATTAGAAGGGTAGCAATAACTACAATTTATCAGGGAGAAACAAGTAACTAGGGAGATTTTATGTTTTTTTTAAAATTTATTGACCGTTTTTTTTCGCCATTTTACTTAATTATAATGATATCGACTGGATTTTCTTTGCACGCAATGGAATCTGAAGCTGAAAAAAAAAGCTTAGAACTAGAGCGCCATTCTCCCTCTTATAATGCATTAGTTAAAAAAATTGGAAGACACCGGTTATTGCATGAAAAATCACTCTTTCCATGGGGAGGAAAACATTTATTCAAAAATAAAAAATTTAATATTGAAGATACAATAAGACCCCACCTTTATGAATTGATGAATCCTAAAATATTCAAACTTTTTGAAGTAGAAAAAATAGAGATTCAAGATGTTGAAACGCAGTCACAATTATATCTGAAACAATAACAAGAGAAGTAGAGCATCCGGGATATCAATCATTCTTTCATGCTACAGAAGGAAGTATGGCTTATTTTTTTAGTTTACAAAAAAAATTATTTCAATTATCTACAAGTCACGAACACGATCTGAGTCATTTTGAGTTTATCAGAACAAAAGATATAGCTCGAAAAAAGTTAGCAGAAATAACCTTTGAAGAATATTTAAAAACTTGTAGTTTACTGGTAATGGACAATTTAGAACCACAAAAAAGTGAACTTCTCTCTGTATCTTTAAATCCCTGGAGCCATCAATCAGCATTAAGAGCTTATCCGAAAATTCCAGCCATCTTAAAAAGTCTTAAAGAACAAGCT
>CAYUHH010000125.1:0-3037 GCA_964444435.1 uncultured Pseudomonadota bacterium
TAATAAATAAAAAGGAACTTTAAATGAAAAAATCAATTATTATTTTTTTCTTTATTATACATGCAAACCAAAATCCATTATCGTTTTTAAGCTCACAGCGAATTGATATTGTAGTTAAGTATAAGTTTGCAGACGCTTTAACATTAAACCTAAAGACAAATTGGCAAAAAAACATTTATATTGAACACTTAAAAGCATGGAACAATTTTACAGAAATAGTTTATTTAAAAGACAAAAAATTATTACCTCACTATGAATGTTCTTTTCCTTATGTTGAAAAAAAATGTAAAGATGATTTCATAAACTCCTTTAATAAAACTTTGCATTCGCTGAAAAAAGGATTCGATCCCTCAAAAAGCATCATACCGATTGGAAAAAACAATATCCCTCTTGACGGAAGCCATCGGCTAGCATCAGCAATTTATTTTAAAAAAAATGTAATTTGCAAACACTTTGATCATCCAGGAACAATATGCACGATAGATTTGTTAAAAAAAAGAGGACTTTCTCCTGATAAACTTGATTCAATTATCTATGAATATATAAAACTAAAAACAAATATTTATACCGCATGTATTTTCACCCCATGTACAAACCTAGCATTTGCAAAAAAAGTAATCAGCTCAATTGGCAGCATTATTTATGAAAAAGAAATTAATCTTACAAAAATCGGCACTCAAAACTTCATAAATATTCTTTACTTCCAAGATTTTTTTGAAGGAATGCTGAATCCCTTTACAATTGAAAAAGCTAAAAATTGTTTTCCCCGCCCCCCGTGCAAGGTAAACCTCGTGTTTTTTGAATGTCAAAACCTTCAACAAACACGCGTTGCCAAAGATCAAATTAGAAAAAAAATGAAGGGCTATGATTCAATACATATTAATGATACTCAAGAAGAAACACTGAAAGTAGCTCAAGCCACTCTTAATAATAATTCTTTGCATTTTATAAATAACACTCAAAAATTAATGTCTATGAAGAATTTTCAAAAATTGCTAAAAAAATTACACACTTATATAGATAAAACTAATTTAGATAAAGAAAAAATATGTATCGATACAAGCAGTATCTTAGCGGCATATGGCTTAAGAGACTGTGCAGACATAGATGTCATCCATCATAAAAGTATCAAGACAAAATTTACCCCACCATTTATTGAAAGCCATAATACTGAAGCAAAATATCACTCAAAGAATTTAGATGATCTCATATTTAATCCAAGGAATCACTTTTATTTTGAAGGAATCAAATTTTGCACCCTTGATATACTTTATCAAATGAAATTAAAAAGAAATGAACCCAAAGATCAACAAGATTGTAAATTAATAAAACAAATAATTAGAAAGAAATAATATGAAAAAAATACTTGTATTTTTTATCACCCTTCTTAGCCATGCACAAGTAAGCTATCCAATACACCCACTCCCTTATTATAGTCAAGATGGACAAGACAAATTTTTACATCAAACCTACTTTCAAAATAAAAAAAATGGCACCTTTTTTGAAATAGGGGCGCATGATGGAATAACTCGAAGTAATTTATACTATTTCGAAAAAAACTTAGATTGGAAAGGAATTTGCGTAGAGCCCCATCCCGACAGATTTATCGAACTAAAAAAAAACAGGAATTGCATTTGTATTAATGGGTGCATTTTTAATAAAATAGGCGCTAAGAATTTTTTACAAATAAATGGTTATGCTGAAATGCTCAGCGGATTAACTTCAGCCTATGATAAAAAACATCAAAAAAGAATCGACGCAGAGATAAAAAAATTTGGAGGAGAAAAAAAAACAATAAACGTTTCCGCATTTACCTTTAATCAACTTTGCAAACAATACAACTTAAATCACTTTGATATAGTAAGTATAGATGTAGAAGGAAGCGAAAAAATAATCTTAAACTCAATAGACTTTAATAAAATTATCATAGACTTCATCATCGTAGAAAATAATTATAGTGATAATGATATAAGAAACTTTCTCATTCAAAAAGGATATATTTTTTAAAAAAAATAGGAGGAGACGAAATTTATCGTTTTTTAAAAAAAGTGAACCTCACACGGCTTAAAAGCCGTGGTCTCATGAAGTAAATCTTCGAAGTTCTATTGGCTTCGAATATACTCTTTTATTTTTTCAATACTCACTTGTCCAACTGTTTCAACAAAAAATCCGTCACTCCAAAAACTATCGCCCCAGTAGAATTCGATAAGTAATGGAAATTCTTTTCTTAATACCCTGCTACTTTTCCCCTTAAATAACTGCACTACCCTGCTCACACTTATATCGGGCCTCAATTGAACCAACATATGCACATGATCTGGCTGAATGTTTAATTCTTCAATTTTCCATCTATTAACATCTGCACATTCTTCCAATAACTCTTTCACTCTCTTTTTTAGCTTATCTTTCAAAATTCTTTTTCTGTACTTTGGTACCCAAACTATATGATACATAACCCTATGCTTTGCCCCTGTCCAATACATAACGACTAGTATCTCAAAGCAAACCTCGCTTCGCAAATGCATTCGCATTTGCTAGGCTCAAGCATATTATGATGACCTTTCATCCCCAGGTTTAAAAACCATGGGGTATTCAGGTCATAAAAAATAAATAATTAAAAGGAAAAACAATGACCCTTCGCTTTTTTATTCTTTATTTTTTGTACATAAACTTACACGCTATTGACACATATTTTGTTGTTTCAGAAAATTTTAAAAATATATCAAACCACGTATTAGATAGTCAAAAAAAAACAATAAATTTCAACCCTAAAAAAGTAAATACGGGTGATATAATATTTCTTGCAACCGATTCATTACGAATTTTTGTCAATATTTATAAAAAAATTAAAAAACCCTATATATTAATTACACACGATTCAGACGCAAATTCTCCAGGCAAATATCATGCAATACTTAATCATCAAAACTTATTTCACTGGTTTGGAGAAAACCCTAGCTATAAGCATCCAAAACTAACCCCCATTCCACTCGGACCACATCAATTCGGACACCTAAAAAATTCAATTTGGGGAAAA
>CAYUHH010000126.1:0-2979 GCA_964444435.1 uncultured Pseudomonadota bacterium
TCTTGCATGCTAAATATTTACAAGCGGGAGTTGTCAAAATAACGGCAATACAGACGACGAATAAAAGTAATTTTCTCATTTGTGCTCCTTCATGATACTGGTTAACTCAAATATCTTTTTTATTGATGGCAATAAAATTTTTATCTGTCAAATAATATTTGAATTTAAGGTGTGTTGTCTTTTTAATAATGATCTGAGAGGACAACGTTTTTTTAATGAGAGCTTATCCGATTAACGAAAAATAATCATTTATGTCTTTTGGTTATTCGAAGCGGAGAACGTTTGCGATATTTATTTTTTTAAGGGTTTGTAATGGAATGAGTGTTGCGAAGAAAACGAGAGCCATTACCACAATAAATATCATAATGAAGGTGAATGGTTCCATGACAATGGGAAGGTGTGTTGTATAATATACGTCAGGTAATTTAATAAACGGGTATGTTTTTAAAATTAGTCCGATGAGATATGCAACGATTAATCCTGCGGAGGTGCTTCCGATTCCAATGCACAGGCCGATCCAGAGAAAGATGGAGCGAACTTTTTTAAAGGGAAGTCCGTTTGCACGAAGAATAGCGATGTTGCTTCGTTTTTGTGTAATTTGCATGAATAAGAGTGAGATGATGTTCATGCTTGCAACGAGAATAATGAGTGCAATAACAAAAAACATGGCATATTTTTCAAGTTTTAAAGCAGAGACAATTGCAGGATATAAGTCGTGCCACGAAACAATGTCGAGCGCAAATCGATCTTTCATTTGTTCAAGGATGGATGCTTCATTTACATTTTTTTTCAGCTTTAATCCTATTTCAGTGATTCCTTTTGTTGGAAAAAGGTTTTTGAACGTTTTTAATGAAACGAGGCCTAATGAGGAATCAAAATCTTCGATTCCCACCTGAAATGTGCCACTAACTTCAAACGTTTCTTCTGCCAGTTTATTTTTATTTTCTTCTACATAAATGAGGGTGAGTGGATCGCCAATTTCAAGGTCGAACTGTTCTGCTAATTTTTTGCCGATTAAAATTTGATTGTCTTGAAGGAGTGATTCAAAAGAACCCGTTTGAGGCTCAATGATTTTTTGTTCAATGACGGTAACATTGCCTTCTTTTTGTGGGTCAATTCCTTTGAGCGCGATGACATTATTTAAATTTTGCTTTCTTCCTACTTTGATGGAAGCATATTGTTGTGCCGTTGGCGCTGCTGCATCAATTTCAGGAAATTCTTTTTTTAGAACGGCCTCTATTTTTTGGTAATGAAGCGGCTCTTCTGAACGAATCATGATACTTGGGTGAATGCTTTGCAGCTTTTCTTGCGTTGCTAATTCAAATCCATGCATTACGCAGAAAACAAGCGTAAGTGCGACGGTACCCAAAAATATTCCAATAAAACAGATATGTATCATGGCTGCGATTGATGTATCACGATTTGCTGACCATAAATAACGTAATGCGAGCATTAATGAGAAGTTTTTCATCGTTTCTCTTTATCTTTTTTACCGTTAATTATTTACTATTAGTATAGCATTGTTTGTTGCTTTTTGCGATATTATAGGGTTGATTTTAAAAGTAAAACGGAGAAATGAGAGATGGTGAAAATTGCAATTGGGTCTGATCATCGTGGTTTTGAATTGAAGCAATATTTAGTTTCATTGAAAGAGATTGGGGATCATAAAATTTTGTGGGTAGACGGGGGGTCTGAGAACGATGACCGAACCGATTATCCTTTGTATGCACAAGAGGTTGCGGCGATGGTGCGAAGGGGTGATGTTGATCGCGGTATTTTGTTGTGTGGGACCGGTGTTGGAATGTCTATTGCTGCAAATCGATTCAAAGGAGTTTTTGCGGCATTGGTTTGGTGTGAAGAAGTTGCGCGCCGTTCTCGACGAGAGGATGGTTCAAATGTTTTAGTGTTACCTGCCGATTATCTTGATCAAGAGCAAGCGGTTATTTTGATTCTTGCATGGCTTGATTCTGAGTTTTTGGGTGGTCATTACGAAAAGCGCTTATACCAAATAGATAAATTTTAAAGATTATAAAAGCGTAAAAGCTTTATAATCTTTAAATTGGAAGCGGGGTGTTCTTGAGCCAATTGGAGGGCTGTTTTGCCATCTTCGTTGATTAGTTTTTTATCGGCACCATTTTGAAGCAGCATCAAAACGCCGTCATAATTATTTACAATAACGGCAATCATGAGAGCGGTTTCTTTCCGGATGTTTTGTATGTTGATATGTGCTCCTTTATCGATAAGCAATTTTCCAAGGTTTACATTGTTATTGGTGATCATCATCATTAGTGCAGTTTCTGCCCATAGATTTTGTTTGTTTACGTCAGGATTATAGAGCAATATATCGTGGACGAGGGAGAATGTCCCTATTGTTTCAGCGGCGTACATAAGTGCTGTCATCCCGTTGTTATCTTGCATGTCAATAACATTATTAGAGCAGACGAGCGGAAGAATTTCTCGCAAGCTTTTTTGAGCTGCATACATGCACGCTGTTCTGCCATGGTAATCTGTTTGACTTAAATCTATTCCTCTCTGGCTGAGATTTTTTATTTGTTCGATATTGGTATTATATACTGCCTCGATGAGCGGTGGAAGTTTGAGGAGGTCCATTCCATTAATACAGTTGATGAATAAAATTGAAAAGGTTAAAAATTTACTCACGACTTGTCCCTTGTTAAATGTATAACTATACTCATTTTTATTTTTTTTAAAAGAATTGGGTGAGAAAGAATTTATGCTTTATATGTGCAGTTAATGAAGATTTCTGTGAGATGGATTGTGTATTTTTTGAAGATGGGCGCTCTTGATAAAAACCTGTTTACGCGTAAGCCTGAAACTTTATCCTGCGACATTCGGTGAAAGTGATGCCGCGATAATATGTGTCGCATTGATTTTCTGACAAGCTCTCAAAAAGTATTGTGTGAGGATGATGTGAACATGAGGTGGTTCATTTTTATATTGTTGAGTATATTACTTAGT
>CAYUHH010000127.1:0-2976 GCA_964444435.1 uncultured Pseudomonadota bacterium
TTATATGTTGGTGCCTATTATATTTATTATTTTTTGGGTGTTACCCCAAAAATGATTCATCTTGGAGTTCCCTTTTTACGTGTGCGGGCATTTGGAGTTTTATTTCTTTTTGTTTATTTAGCATTCGTTTCATTTTTACGTAGTTTAAAAAATACAAAAACTCCGATGTATATATTTGTGTTAGGTGCATTCGTTTTTATTGCATTTGATTATGTATTGATTTTCGGAAGATATGGTTTTCCAGAATTAGGAATTTTGGGTTCTGCGTGGGCAACGACTATACAGTATGTTTTTATGTGTTTTCTTGCTATGGGATATATATTTTTTGGAACAGAGCGTCGTAAATATGCTATTCAACTATTCACTTCGTTTGATAAAGATTCAATGCGGCGTGTTTTCTCTCTAAGTTGGCCAATGATTGTGGATAAAGCTTCGATTGCACTGGCTTACATTTGGCTAGGAAAGATGATTGCACCGATGGGAAAATATGCGATGGCAAGTTATACGGTTATTAAAGATATGGAGCGTTTTGCTTTTTTACCGGCAGTTGCATTTGCGCAAATTATTACCTTTTTAGTAAGTAATGATTTTGGCAAGGAAAATTGGCGGGGAATATCATCGAATATAAAGAAGATCGTATTTCTTACTTCCCTGATGGTTTTTTCACTTCTTTTAATCCTTTCTCTTTTCCCTGAAACCTTTATTCGTTTATTTGATCATAAAGATGCTTTTACCGCTTTTTCTTCAAAAATTTTTCCTGTCTTAAGTTTATTTGTCTTCTTTGATTTATTGCAGCTTATTTTATCCGGTGCATTACGAGGAGCGGGTGATGTACGGGTGGTGATGTGGACTCGATTAATTGTGTGCGGCGGTTTTTTTGCCCCCTTGTCATATCTTTTGTCGCTTGTTCATATGAATAATGTGTGGATGAAATTTATTTTAATTTATGCTATGTTTTATGTAGGAAATGCACTTATGAGCATCGTATATATAAAACGTTTTCGTTCGGGCGAGTGGGCTCGCCAGTCTGATTGAGGGTCATTGATTATGAAAATTACACGTGATGAATTATTGCGGATAGCAGCAATTTCTAAGTTAGAAATAAAGGAAAATGAAGTAGACACTTTGGTTTCGCAATTGCAGGCGGTTTTATCATACGCAGAGCGTGTATGTCAGGTTGCTGACGATAATAGTAATGAGCCTTCTAGTAAGAATATTAATATCATGCGTGATGATGTTGCATGCTCATATATTTCTGCGCCAATTCTTGCACAGGCACCTAAAAGAGAAGAGAATTACTTTGTTGTCCCAAAGATTTTATAATGCTTCGAGGTGAAATACTATGAATAAATTAGCATTTGCAACGATTGATACATTAAAAGAACTTTTTGCTCAAAAAAAGATTTCACGAGAAGAATTAGCAACGTTTTTTTCTGATCGTTTTAAAAAGTTTAATAAAGACCTGGGTTCAGCGCTGGAGATTTTTGATGTTCCTTCAATTTTGCAAAAATCAAAAGTTGAAGGATCTTTGACGGGTATACCGGGTTTATTGAAAGATAATATTGCACAAGAAAATCGAACCTTAACGTGTGCTTCTAAAATTTTAGAAGGATTTGTATCTCCATATGATGCGACCGCATCTAAACGTTTGAAGAATGAGGGTGCATTGCTCATGGGGCGTGCGAATATGGATGAATTTGCCATGGGTGCTTCAAATGAGTATTCAGCTTATTTTAAATGTCATAATCCCTGGAATTTAGATTGTGTTCCTGGTGGTTCCAGTGGCGGATCAGCTGCCGCTGTTGCGGCAGGACTTGTTCCGTGGGCTCTTGGGTCTGAAACTGGTGGTTCGGTGCGCTTGCCCGCAGCGTTTTGTGGTATTGTTGGATTAAAACCAACCTATGGTCTTGTTTCGCGTTATGGGTTGGTTGCATATGCTTCATCATTTGATCAAATTGGTATTGCAACACGTACGGTTAAAGATAATGCTCATATTTTATCAGCAATTGCCGGAAAAGATTCATCTGATTCAACTTCAGTGCAAGTTGATAAGAAAGATTATGCAAAGAGCTTAGATGGAAAAATTCCCAAAGGTTTAACGATTGGTGTGTTAGAGAACATGCTTCATGTTGAAGGTATGTTGCCTGAAGTAAAAGTGCTTGTCGAAAATGCAATTAAAGAATTTGAAAAGCTTGGTGCAAAAATTAAACCGATCAAAATTCCTGTCATTGATTATAGTGCTGCAGTTTACTTTGTTTTGAGTCGTGCAGAAGCTGCGTCTAATTTGGCTCGATTTGATGGGGTTCGTTATGGACTTCGTGATAAAGATTCACAAACAGTTGATGAAATGTATCGTCAAACCCGTCATGATGGATTTGGTGAAGAAATTCGTTTAAGAATCTTAACAGGGAACTATGTCTTATCTGTTGGTCATGCGGCTGATTTTTATAGTAATGCAAAAAAGGTTCAGCGTTTAATGAGGGCTCATCTCGATGACGTTTTCAAAAATGTTGATGTTTTACTTGCTCCAACACAGGCGGCTCCTGCTTTTAAAATTGGTGCCTATGCTGAGGATCATTTGCAACTTGATTTGATGGATTTTTTTACATGCTTTGCAAATATAACTGGCATCCCTGCATTATCAATTCCATGTGGCTTTGAATCGAATAATTTACCAATTGGCTTTCAATTGATTGGGCCGCACTTGAGTGAGGAATTGCTTTTTAAAGTTGCAGATGCATATGAACGAAAAACACCTTGGCATCAAATGCATCCTTCCCTTTTCGCTTAAATAGTTGCCTTTATTGTTTTTAAATTATTAGGCTTGTCTTTGTAAAGATGCTTGGGGGCATCATTTACAAGGGGGAGCAATGATGAGGGGAAGACAAATAGTAGCGCTTGGATGTTTGTTCCTGTCTCTTTCTGCTCAAGAAATTACATTCGGTCCGCTGGAATTTAAGGAAGATCGTGTTTTTC
>CAYUHH010000128.1:0-2936 GCA_964444435.1 uncultured Pseudomonadota bacterium
TTATTTTGAAAAAAAGAATTCGATATTAATTTTTCATACTATTTTTATAATTATTTAAATAAAAAACCATATAACGTAAGAAAAAATAAATCTAAAGTAAACCTTACCAGGATACATCCCATATATCTAAGTCCTTAAAAAAGTCTTTTCCATATAAATTAAACCAGTTTAATATCTGTTTTCTACGCCATTTTTCAGGAAGTAAGTAAACACCTTTATCAAAATTAGAATACCCACTAAACCATTCATTTTTTACTGGAGACACTTTTATTTTTTTTTCATCCTTAGAAGCCTTATATTTCAAATTAATTTGATGCGGAGATTTCTTGGTAAAACGAATCAATTCCAAACAACGGTACCAAGCTTGTTTAATAAGTAAATTCTCCCAATTAACAAACTGAAAATGCATCAAGCCTAAGTCTTTGCCTTTGATATGAATCTTTCTTCCTTTTAAATTATTTGGACTCCGAGGCGTATGAATAAATTGAGAAGAATATGAACAAACTCCATCGTCACAAAACATACAGTTAACAAAACCCTTTGACCATACAGAATCATCGTCACGAAAACTATCAACAGAGCGCCATAATTGAATCCATTTAAGGAGAAACATTTCGCCTTTCTTTAAAGATAAAATCTTCTTTTTTAATAAATTATTTTCCAAGAAATTCGATGTTAATACCTCATCTGCATCAATTACAATAAAGTGCGTCCCTCCAATTTCACGACCTGCATTTAAAAGTTTATTGCGATCTCCCGGCTCATCTCGATACCACTTTTCTTTTTTAATAATTTTTTCTACATGACACTCTTTTGCAATGCTTTCAACAACTCCTGCCGTTCTGTCAGTCGAAGCATCATCTAAAAAAACTATTGCATCGGTATAGCACGAAAGACACTTTAAACATTGAGCAATAATATCTTCCTCATTACGAGCAGGAACCAGTCCTACAATTTTGTAAGCATAAATATGACAAATTAATAGCAGAGAAAGAATCATTATAAAAACATTCTTCATAAAAGCTCCTTATATTTAACAAAGCGAGGGTTCTTTACTTTTGTATGTGCTGCATTTTTAACAATACTCTCAATATCTGAACTATCTATGATATAGCCATCCATAAATTTCTTCAGTAAATAATCAGGGGAAATAGATAAGCTATAACATCCACTGCCATGGCAAACCTTGTTTAAAGCTAAGTTATAAACTTTTGAAGTTTTATAACTTAAGCCAATTTTTCCCATACGACTGCCATGAGAATGCCATAAACCCTCAAGTTCCTGTGGATGTTGCTTTTTTAGATACGAAAATCTCGCAAAAACCTTATTCCAATCTTTTTTTATATCTTTTTTTCGATAAAGCGCAAAATCGGTTTGGTTAACCCACTCCCACGACCCCTTGGTTCGAGGAGAAACCTTCCAACTAAAAATATCATCAATCACATGGCAAAAATGAGGTTGTTTTACTTTTTTCTTCCATCCAATATGAGTGATATTTTGGCCCAAGGTAAAAAGTAAAACATATCCATCTGCTAAATCCATCGCATGTTTACATAAATCTAAATCTATATCCCCCTGAATAATAAGATCATCAACAGCTAAAATGATTTTTTCACTCTTTGAACCAAAGAAAATAAGCCTATTTACCTTGTCAAAAAAATCATTTTCTTTTTCTTGCCAAACAAATTCAATAAAAGGAAACAATTCTTTTACTCTTTCGTAACCGTCTAAAAATTCTTTAGTTGTATATCTTCCCAAAATATAAATCTTATTAAAACCTTTTACATGCTTTTTGATGGAACATAATAAAGTAGCTAACTGAAGAGGCCTATTTTTAGAAAAAATGAGAATATCACACGCCTGAAAAAAAATAACAAAAAAAATCAAATGGATAAAAAATAACTTTAAAAAAAACCTCATACATTCTCCTTCTTAAAAAGACTTATCCTTCGATCAAATTATAGCCATTTTATAAACTTCTTAAATCCACCATTAATTTTAGCCCCAGCCTGAGAAACAAGAATTATTGTGTTTTTATTAAGTTTATTAAAATCATAATGAATATTAATATTATAATTATCATAATTTACATCTAAATTAATCCGCCCCCATTTAAACGTTTTCAAGCCCAGCCGATTTACATAAATACTAAATAACAATTGATCATGCCTTCCACTGCCAAAGCCTAAGGAACCGGAACCATCATCTGCAAATAAATCAATATCTTTACTGTGTTCATACATGGGCAACACATAGAATGGCAACATTGCTCGACTTAACCCTTGAATGCCCGCTGCAATCGTAAACGCCCTATCAGATAGTAAAAAATCGGCTTTTTTACTATTTTTCACAAGATAATTAAAAGGTTTTTGAGTAATTCTTTTTTTTATGACCTCTGCTTCACCTGCAACCAAAAAATGATTTTTTTTCACAAGATAATTAAAAAGATCTCTACACGATTTTAAAACCGTTATGCCGGCATCAAGATACAAAACATACGGAAACATATCCAAAGATTGCTTTAGAACCACCGGTTTCCAAGAAAAAAATCCTTTTACCATACGTCCTTGGGGCGAAGTTTTTAAATTTTTTAACAAAAAAGGGTTAACCTGTTCTAATTCATAAACATTAACTTTCTTAATTTTTTTAAGAATATTAATTTGTTGAGACGTAAAACCTAAATTAAAAACAGCAATTTCTTGCAAATCTTCAAAATTAGAATTATGAATACTCCCCAAAAGATTTAAAAGTAAATTAAAATATCGCGAATCAGCAGCTGTACAATAAAATTGCGGAACTCGAACTGAAGATGGAATAAAAGAAAAAGATAAAAAAATAATTAAAAACAAACATCCAAACTTTTTCAATAGATATCCTTTCACACTAATTAAATCAAAAAAATTAATTTTATCAAAAATAAAAATAAACTTATAATA
>CAYUHH010000129.1:0-2864 GCA_964444435.1 uncultured Pseudomonadota bacterium
CTATACAAGAAAAAAGGAAAACTCTATGAATTTTACGGAACACCATCAGAGGTAATTGAAGATCTCTTCAAAAAAAATGAAATCGATGCACTCTTTCTCAATAAAGATTACACCCCTTTTTCTAAAAAACGGGATGAAGAACTCGAGAAAATTTGTAAAAAAAATAACATTGATTTCCATTCATTTCATGATGAACTAATCAATCCCCCTAACACCGTCTTTACACAAAAAGATGCACCGTACACAATCTTTACACCATTCTTCAAAAAGTCTCGTAAAACTAACGTCACAAAACCACAAAGACTTTACGCGTCTTCATTGAGCAAAGGAACTATTAAAAGTAAATTTACGAAACTTCCCCAAATTAAATTCGATAATAAAAACATTGCGGAAAAAGGTGGAAGAACAGTAAGCCAAAAAATTCTCAAAAATATAAACGATTTCAAAAATTATAATGAAGAGCGTAACTTCCCCGCAATCAATGGAACAACAATGCTATCTGCCCACAATAAATTTGGAACCTCTTCTATTCGAGAAGTTTATTACGCAATCAAAGACAATCTCCCCCCAACTAACGACTTAATTCAAGAACTTTATTGGCGCGACTTTTTTACCTACATTGCTGATCACGTTCCTTATGTTTTCAAAGGTGCATTTAAAGAAAAATACAATAAAATTAAATGGAAAAATAATCGTACCTTATTTAAAAAATGGCGCGATGGCTTAACAGGTTTTCCCATTGTCGATGCGGGAATAAGAGAGCTTAATCAAACAGGTTTTATGCATAACCGTGTGCGCATGATTGTTGGCTCATTTCTCGTTAAAGATTTGCATATCAACTGGCAATGGGGCGAAAAATATTTTGCAACACAGCTTGTTGATTATGATCCATCAGTTAATAATGGCAATTGGCAATGGGTAGCATCAACCGGCTCTGATGCACAACCGTATTTCAAAATTTTCAATCCATGGACACAACAAAAAAAATTTGACCCAGAATGTATCTATGTAAAACGATGGATCCCGGAGCTCAAAAACATACCCATAAAAGAGATTCATCAATGGTACAAATGCCATTCAAAAGATAGCAAGTACCCAGCTCCTATTGTTGAACATGCCAAACAAATAAAAATAACAAAAAAGATGTATCAAGTAGTTTAACCGTCAAACTAGTGGCGATTTACAATGTATAATAATTATCCTTATTAACAATTAACTTTTCTTCTTTGAGTTGTTGTAACATTGAGTCTATTCGTTGTAAATCAAACAGCAGTAAATCATGCAATTCTTCAGGGGCTAATGAACCATAATAAAGCAGTTGTTCAAGAATTTGACCACGAATTTGGCGACTTGATCCTTCAAATTTTGATTGTATAACATAATGTTTACTTCGACGACTTGGATTTTTGTGTAATTTTTTAAGATATACACCATAATCCATCAAGGCATAATACCATTGGCGCGGATCTTTTTTATCAAAAGTTTCCGCTATTAATGAAAACAATTTCTTATCAGATACTTTTTCTTCTTCAGGAAAAAAATGATACAAAAAAAACTGTTCGAATATTGGTTTCAATAAATATATATGGTTTATTAAATGCAAATGTTGAAATAGAACATGCTGTATTAGGACCAATTCCAGAAAACGTTTGTAATATCTCAGGATCAGATGGCAACACCCCATTGTATTCACTTACCACTCTTTGTGCAGATTCTTGCAACTATTTTGCACGCCGGTTATATCCAAGACCTTTCCATAATGCCAAAACGAACGCAAATGGCACATCAGCCAAAGCATTGAAATCGGGCAACGCCTTTACAAGTTGACTAAATTTCTGTTCAACACGCGACGCCTGCGTCTGTTGAAGCATAACCTCAGAAATAAAAATATAATAAGGATTATCAGTATCACGCCATACAAATTGTCGTTTATGAAAATCATAAAACTTTGAAATTATAGTTTTAAATTCTTTGCAAGATACTATCATATATTAATATAAACAGACTATTTTAGACAGTTTTTTTATCAAAATCATTGATATGGCTTTTTTTATCTGATATTCGACGTCTCAGCCCTTGCAAACAATTAAGACAGTGACCCCATATACAAGAGTGATCACTCTCTTCTAAACATAGCGAGCCGCAAAGAGCACCAAAAGCACCTACTTCAACTTTATAAGCAGAAGACAAAGACCACTCACCCATATATCGATCCGTTGCATTAGTAGAAAGAAAATACGATTGTACAAAGCCCTCTGTTGCTAATCCTGAACCAGCGAGAGTTGCCAATAATGAGCAACAAGCCAATTCAGAACTATGACGGCAACTTGTATCAGCCTCCATTGCTCTTATGGAAAAACTTAAACATGATAAAAATAACACGGTGCAAATAAATTTCATAAAAAATCCTTTCTAAAAAACAGATATCAAAAAATGTACAAGAAAAACACTTTATTGCAAGCGATTATTAACTATTTTTTGATGAATCAGAACTTGCGCAGCAATATAAAAAAGTTAAATTTATAAAAAATGTACCAAGGCAACAGACTAAAGTCTTACAAAACTCTCGGCAAGCTTTTTCCTGCAATTCTTGCTGTTTCTGTTCCCTTAATTTAACATCTTTATGTTCCATTGAGAAACTAGATCCAAAAAATAATAAAAAAGAAATTGCTAACTTTTTTTTCACTTTATTCTTTTTTATCTAAAGCAATTGGACGAAAATAATTCAAAATCGCAAGACAACACCTTTGACTAAGATCTCGCGTACCATCCTTACACCATTTGCCAGTAGCCTTACAATTACCACAAATACATGAATGTCCGTCATAATGATGATTAGCAAAAATGGCGGGAACCCCCGCGGC
>CAYUHH010000130.1:0-2859 GCA_964444435.1 uncultured Pseudomonadota bacterium
ATGATTCACTGTGCCGATTCAATCATAACTTTGGAGTAATTGCGTGACACCTGTCAAGTTTTATAAAGCGAATACAATTAAAAAATTAACATTTTCAATATGAATAAAAAGGGGGCTGTTTTTTTTCTTCGAAGAGACTCGCTTTGCGTGGAAGGTTTTACCTATTTTAGCCGAGAAACTTTTTGAAAAATCCTGAAATGGTTCCTTCATCGTCATTAACTGAGGAGCCAATCTCGTTGGAATATTCTTTAAGTTGTTCTTTTGCTTTGGTGGAGAGTTTTTTAGGAATATGGCATTGGGTGATAACGATTAAGTTTCCACGACCTTTTCCTTGCAATGACGGGAATCCTTTATCTCTAACTATGATTTTTTCTTGCGCAGGGCAGCCTTTTGGAATTTTAATCATTAATTTGTTGCCATCGATGTTTTCGATTTCTACTTGTGCGCCAAATGCGAGTTGAGGATAGGTAAGCATGAGGTTGCATATGAGGTTGTCACCATCACGTGTGAACTTTTTATTGGGAAGGACGTTGATGTTAAGATAAAGGCTTCCTTGTTCGCCCCCAAAGATTCCTGCATCACCTTTTTGCGTGATACGTAATTCTGCTCCGTTATAAATGCCAGCAGGTATTTTGACGGTGAATTTTTCATAGACTTGTTTTCGTGAATTTCCATTGCAGGTTGGGCATGGATGCGGAATTGTGTATCCTTCTCCGCCGCATTTTGGGCAGGTTTGACTAAAGATGAAAAACCCTTGTTGGCGTTTAATTTGGCCGGCACCTTTACATTGTTTGCATTGTTCCGGTTTTGTGCCCTTTTTAATGCCTTTGCCTTCACAGGCAGGACAGGCTTTGAGCCTATAATAGCCGATCTCTTTTTTTGTGCCTTCATATGCTTCTTTGAGTGTGATGTTTAATGAAAGTTGTCGGTCATGCCCTTGCCGAGGGATGGGGCCACTTTTTTCGTGTTGTTGGCCGCCAAATCCAAAGATGTCACCAAAACCTTCGAAAATATCACCAAAGTTTCTGAATATGTCATCCATATTCATTCCTTGGCTGTTGCCTCCCCAGTTTCCCATATTGGGACCTTCATGACCAAATTGATCATATTGGTTGCGCTTTTCTTTGTTTGAAATAACTTCGTATGCTTCTGCTGCTTCTTTGAATTTTTCTTCAGCTTCGTTATTGCCAGGGTTTCGGTCTGGATGATATTTTAATGCGAGTTTTCGGTAGGCTGCTTTAATTGCTTCGGGTGATGCATCACGAGGAACGCCAAGCACTTCATAGAAATTTTTTTTTGCCATAATTTTTTTATATCACGTTATAAATGGTTTTATTCTTACCTTCAGTATAACATGAATCGATGAATCAACAAAAAGGAAGTATTGTCGTTTTTAGCTCATTAATTCTTTGAATTCTTTAAATTTTTCAACGACAGCTGATGAATGCTTGATATCGCCAATACGTGCTGGTTGATATGATATATCGTTTGTATATTGTTCATTTTCGCTTTTGAATTTTTCGATAAGCATATTAACAGAAAGGTTTTTTCCGGTGGCAATATTAATGGCTTGACCATTTAAATAACTGGAAGGAAGTTGTGCTAAAAGAAGATTTGCTTGTGTTATTTCTTCAACAGAAATAAAATCACGTGTTTGTTCTCCGTCGCCAAAGATAGTGATTGGATAATCATTTTTCATGGCAGTACGAAGTTTTTCATAAATTCCCTGTAGCCGAAGATTTTGGCGTTTGCCATATACGTTAAAATAACGAAGGCAAAGGGTCGATAAGTTGAAGAGTTTCGTGTACAGCTGACAGTATTGTTCGCCCATTAATTTAGAAAAACCGTATGGTGAGGTTGGTTCACAAGGTTCTGATTCTGCGCATGTTTTTTCTTGGTTGCCATAAACTGCTGCTGATGATGAAAAGATTACGCGTTGTACGCGATTAATGCGGGCGGCCTCAAGAAGATTGTATGTACCTGCAACATTTACTTTGCTGCATAATCGAGGTTTTTCCATTGACTCGGGAACGCTTACCATTGCGGCGCAATGAAAAACGATTTGTTGATTATGGGTGGCTGCAAGACATGAACTAAAACTGGTAACGTCTCCCTGAATGACTGTTATATTGTTAATAACAGATGATAAATTATCGAGGGATCCAGTTGAGAGGTTATCTAGAACACACACAAATGCACCTTGTCTGACGAGGTTTTCCACAATATGTGAGCCAATAAATCCGGCGCCGCCGGTTACAAGAACAGATTTTTGTTGATAAAAATTACTCATAATTTTTGTACCATATAGTAAAAAAAGGGTGAATATTACTTTTTTCATTTGGGTAACACTACTTCTTTTTCTTTTTTTTGTTCCCATCTGTGTAACATTGTTTCGACGATCTGTTTACCATCGATGACAGATTCCTGCATGCTACTATACTTCCACGCTCCATAACGTCCAATTGAGTATATGTTGTTTTCAGTGAGCCGTGCAAATATGGATGAGAGGTTTTTATCTCTCCACGCATTATAAATAACATATGCGTGTGGAATATGCAATTGGATACGTGTAATAATATCTGAATTTTTAATACCAAGAAAGGATGTTGCATGATTAATAAGGGTGCTTGTGCTTATTTTTTTATTATTCATGTATGAATGTTCAATATAAAGTGCACTGGTATCATGAGGAGCCATTTTCTTTGAAAAATGATGAGAAAATCCTGCGCGATAAAATGGGAATTGTTTTTCAGGGAAATAGCACCAATGGTAATCTTCGATGTTTGGGCGATTTATGCCCAGATTGATATTGAGAACTGAATTTACTTTAAGATGGCGTGATTGAGTTGAAAGAGAGGT
>CAYUHH010000131.1:0-2857 GCA_964444435.1 uncultured Pseudomonadota bacterium
AACAACACAAGTGCATCGCCAAAGGCATCACGCGGCGCAATAAAATTACCTTTATGATATGAAGATAACGGCAACTTTATTTCTTTAAATGATTTTTTTTCACATTTTTTTAAAGATAAAGGAGACAAAAGTTGTTCATCCGTCCATGAAGCTGAATAAAATTTATTTTTCAATTCCTCTTCATATTTTTTTAGATTTTCTTTATTAAAAGCCTTTCCGTGAAAACCGTTTTTCCCTTCAACATCTTTAATACCATAACCTTTTATGGTTTTTGCCAAAATTACTTGAGGCTGAAAAATTGCAGGGGAATGCACTGCATCACAAACCTTCATTAATTCGTCAATATTATGACCATCAACACAATATGTTTTCCATCCAAATGCCTTAAATTTATTTTCTATTTTTGCAATATCATAACCATTAACTGTTTCTCCACGTTGACCTAATTTATTTACATCAACAAACGCAACTAAATTTTTTAATTTATAAAATGCAGCAATCTCAGCCGCTTCCCAGACCGACCCTTCAGTAAGCTCGCTATCTCCTAATAAAACAAACGTATAATATTCTAAAGAATGTCGTATTGCATTAAGGGCCATACCAGCCCCCATTGAAAGCCCCATGCCAAGTGAACCTGTCGCAACATCAACAAAAGGAAACCGTGGCGTTGGATGGCCTTCTAAAACAGAATCAAATTGACGAAGTGATAAAAGATCTTCATCTTTCAAAACACCTAGTTCTTTCCATGCCGCATATAATAATGGTGCGGCATGACCTTTCGATAAAATAAATCGATCATTGCATTCATTTTGAGGATCACTTACATCAAAATTCATTACATAAAAAAATAAAACGGCCACAATATCAGCAGCTGAAAAGCAGGTCGTTGGATGTCCTGAACCCGCCACCGTTGTTGTTTCCAATGATGAAACGCGCATATTATACGCTTTATGAGCTAAAAAACTTTTTTTGTTCATAATCTTTCTACTTTTTTCATACCATAACGATACCATCAAAAACATGTCAATGAGCAGCAATCATACCGCACTATTGCTATGTTATTAAGCATACGATATAAGTTAAATAATAATCAGGGCTAAAAAAAAGGACGAGGCAATGAGAAAACTTGCTATTTTATTGCTATGCACAACATTTACTCTCCATAATCGTGTCAATCGCAGAACTGACCATCTCGGATTATATGACAATAAAGCAATGGAACTGCTTTTTAAATATAACGAGTGTGAAAACAAATCATTAATTGGTCAATCAATCGTTAACGAAGATTTTCGAGGAGCTAACTTAAGAGGCTCCCTTCTTAATCACACTGACTTTTTACTTACTAACTTAGATTATGCCAATTTAGAAAAAGCAAACTTAAGTAACGCAAGACTCGTCTATAGCTCTCTCGTACAAGCAAACTTAAAAGATACAAAATTAATTCAAACCAACCTAGATTACACTGTCATGATTAAAGCAAATTTAAAGCGATGCGACGCCTTTTCTGCATCATTCATGCAAATACTTGCAACTGAAGCAAACTTTTCTGAAGCAAATTTAGCAGGAAGTAATTTTCAAAATAGTAACATTAACCTTGCTGATTTTCGTCGAAGTGATTTATCAGAAACGAGCATGAACTGGATGAGTGCGGGTGGCACCAAATTCCAATTTGCAAACCTTCATCTTGCAAAACTCGCAGGAAGTCGTCTTCATTTTGCAAATTTTAACTACGCAAACTTATCCTACGCAAACCTGAAAGAAGTCGATGCTCATCGTGCCAAATTTAGACACTGTAATCTCAACCATGCTCTCCTTATTAAAGCACGAGCAAGTCGTGCAGAATTTAATAATGCAAACTTAGAATGGGCGCAATGCATCAAAGCTGATATGCACGGAGCAATATTTAGCGGCGCTAACCTCAAAAATACAAATTTCTCTGGCGCAATTCTTTTAAATGCAAAAGATTTTGACGCAAATGCAGAAGGTCTAGTTTTATACAAAACCATAATGCCTGACGGCTCCATAGATAACCGTAATTATGATGTAGCCCTCAGCCCTCCTCAAGCACCTACTCAACCCAAACAAACCATAACTACTTCAGATGCTCATCAGAAAAACAATGCCCCAACACCCACAAACGTGTCTATAAAAAAAATAATTCATTAACCTACAAAAAGTACTTTAAACTGATATACTTAAAGTATGGCATCATCTATCATTCAAAAGTTTTATTATAAATTCTTGCGAGTTATTTACATCCAACTTCTTTTGTTTTTTGTATACGTACCAATACTCATGTATTGGGGACTCCCGCTCTCAATTATGGCAATCGTTGGAAACATTGTCTTTCTCCCCTTTTTAACCCTCTTTCTTAGTTTTTCTTTTATCATATTCTTTTGCGAGTTATTACATATTTCACCCCTCTTCATTCATTACATTTTCTCGAAATTAACAACATTTTGGATTGCCTGCCTTTCATATGGCTCATCTCGTTGGCTCATTGGCTTCTCATTCCAACCAATTCTTTCATTTTTTCTCTTTTTTTTAGGAGGAAGTATCATACTTTGGACGCACCAAAGCAAAACGCTCCCTCAAAAAATACTTATATCTTTAAGCCTCCTCCTTTCCATTCTCACCATATTGAAATACAATAAAAAACCACCTTCATATACAAAAATTGAAACAAAGAAAAAAGAGCTCACCGTAACTTATACAAATTCCTATTTAAATCTTGTTACTCCATCTCTTCGCTTAAAGAAAAGCAGCATTGCTCCGTGGTTTTTTTATGAAATTCAGCCAGAATTATACAAAAAATTCGGAACAGTAAAGCCAGATAAAATCGACGCAGAGTCCCGAA
>CAYUHH010000132.1:0-2850 GCA_964444435.1 uncultured Pseudomonadota bacterium
TCCATAATAAAAATCTTGGAAAAAATTGAATGGTATTCTTTTTTATAACTATTTGGATCAAAAGTTATGGGTTCCCAAATATGTGCATATAATTTTTCTTTGGGAAGTAAGCGTAAAATTTGCGCCCTTTTCAAATTCAAATGTGACCACAAAATATATTCGCACTGAGGCAAGCTGCACCGAGGAGGCATTACTTTTAATTGATACCCAAGCCTTTCTAATGCAATTTTCAAATCATAAAAATGCTTTATACAATTATCACGATTATACGCTTGATCAGCTAAATCAAACAACTTTCCCTTCATATATCCAAGCGGAGGAATAATATAAACAACTCCTTTGTCAGCTGAATTTACAAGACTAAAAAAACAAAGAAGTAATACGATTTTTTTTAACTTCAATATACCCTTCTAAAAATATTACCCTTGTCACTTTAAAAAAAATAATAATAAAAGTCGATTAAAAAAAATAACAACTTATTTATACTTAATAAACCGCTTCATTTTGCGAGAAATGCCACACTTAGAAATAAAAATGCTCGTATCTTTTACTAAATTTTTAGGATCTGAAGTTGTATGAAATCGAAAAATTTTATCTTTACAATCCAAAACAATCCATCCTTCTGAATGTATCTTTAATTGCAATTTATGAGCTAAAATACTGAATAACGTTTGATCATGCCGTGCTTCTCCAAATCCTCTCTTCGCTGTCTTATCATCTATAAAAAGCTTTGGATTATGAGCATACTCATACATAGGTAAAACATAATCATCTAACAAATCTCTCGACATCCCTTGTAACCCAGCAGATATCATTATTGTGTCTTTTTTAAGTAAAAAATTACGAACGTCTTCATTTTCTTTATTAATAATTTTATTCAAAACTTCTCGCGTAACGCGACTCTCAATATTACAGGTTGGAATAGGCAAATTACTAATCAAAAAATATCCATGTTCTCGAATATAATCAAAAAGAGGCCCCAGGGATCTTAAAACAGTTATGCCAGAATCAATACATAGCACGTGAGAATATTTCTCTAAAGCCTGCTTAATTACCACCGGCTTCCAGGCAAACCAGCCGCGAGCAATCTTACCTCGTAAACTCGAAACAAAAGGTTTTATAACTTCTGGATTAACTTTTTCAACTTCATATAACTGAACTTTCTGAATTTTGTTAAGTTGATCACGCTGCCTCTTATTTAAACCTAAATCAAACACCATTATTTCACCAAGCCGATCATAATCAACATGATGAATGCTCCCAATAAGATTTAACAAAAAATTATAATGATGTGAATCTGCATAGGTACAATAATATTGAAGAGGTTGATGGCTAAAACTTTGTATAATCAAACAAACTATTAAAAAATATTTTTTGCAAAACATAAATATAAACCTCAAAACCTTCTTTATTATCTACACAAAAAATGAGAAGATGTCACTAATAATAGCAACATCTTCTCATTTAAAATTATAAGCCACCCCTTATAAACGAATACCAAGCGCCGCGACAACACTATCTATTTGTTTTTTATATGTTTTATATGGGCGAATACTATGTATATCTATATAACCTTTGCGTTGAAGTAAGCCATACTTAGGATTCCAGTTTGCCCTATCTAACCAACGCCCTACTTTTTGATGTAATAAAACAAGATTATGAGCTTGCCTATTCCAACGTTTCAAATATTGAAATAACAATTGTTCATCAGCACCCCAAGTAGGATTAATTTTATACCACTCCTTTATTCTCTCATTGATATCACTAACTGTATTAATTCCAAAAACCTTGCCAAACGTCGATCCCCTGGCAGCATTATAGCACATAGGATAACTGGTAGGATTTTTACCATAAGCAGCATCCCGATAAACCACAAACTTATTTGAATCAAATCTCGCCACTTGCCCAACTAAATATTGACGATTAACTGGAATCATATCAATATCTGACAAAATAGAATAATCATCTGGAAAGAGTGCTGGCAAAAAATTACGAATCACTTGCGCTTGATAAGATGTTGGAACACCCGGTATGGGTTCAAATCTAACAACATCCCCTAATGACTCATCTATCTGAACATTTTTATCTGCAATTAAAGCCAACGTAGGTTGAACTCCAACAATTTGCTTCCAAGCCTTAGCTACAATAGGCCAAAAATCCAAATACATTGGATTGATATTCGTCGCCATAATAGCACGATTTACCTTAAATGCACTTAAATTGAAAAAACACACAACAATAAAAACCCTTAAAAGAACTTTTCCCATAACATCCCCCTTAAAAAACCCTAAAGGAACATTAATATAATTTAAGTCAGTTTTTCAATAGAAATGCTTCAAAATAAAAAAAATGCTTTATTTCTACACATCTCTTATTAGTGATCTTTGACAAACCTTAGTTTTAATAGATACATTTGATTTTAAATCTAGAGGATTATTAAATGAAAAAATATTTATTAACTTTCACATTGCTCACTCTATCATTATATACAACCCAAAATTTTAAACTTCTTATTAAAATTCCAACATGATCGCGACCGCAAAAATTCTTCAAATATTTAGACGAATACTACAAAAACTCTCCAAAAAAAAATTCCTTACCACTCTCTTATCAGATGCAATGGAAATGATAGCAATATGAATAATCTCGATAACGATGATTCCGTTCATGAAGACTACATAGAAATTATTTATGAAGCTCTAAAGAAATATCCTGATAATAGATCCCTACAAGAACCCATCACATGGAATGGCAAAAAATCCTAGATGATTTATTTACTCGATCAAGTATAAAAATTATTTTGAAAAAAAGAATTCGATATTAATTTTTCATACTATTTTTATAATTATT
>CAYUHH010000133.1:0-2846 GCA_964444435.1 uncultured Pseudomonadota bacterium
AAGCATAAAGTTTTAGAGGGGCAAGAGATCAAAGCGTATGGCAAAAAAACGCTACTTCTTTTTGCTTCTCATCTTCCAAAAAGCTTCAAGATTGCCGTTACCAATCTTTCCCGTGAAGAAAAAATTGAATTTGATGTAAGTTTAAAAAGGAAAAAATCATGAATAAGAATGGTTTAGTTGCTTTATTATTGCTTGTATTGGGTGGTTGTATCAAGAATTATAAAGTTTTACCTTTAAAACCGCTAAAAAAAGAACAGGCACATTTTGTTGAACAAAAGGATGCGGTTGAAGTTAGAGTAAAAAAACTTGAGCGTAAAGTTTTTGGGAAATATTTTAATAGCTTTTTTTCAAAGCAAGATATTACCGGTTATTTTTTGACCATAAAAAACAAGAGCAACGATGCAGTTTACTTTGATGCACAAGATATTACTTTGCCGTTAGTTTCTACTCAAGAATTATATAATAATCTTTCACGTTATTCATTGGCAAAAGTTGGATTGGGCATAAGTGCTGCCGCAGTTCTTGGGGGAGCCTCGTACTTATTATGTTTTATACCATTTCCTTTGATAGCCGGGTTTATTGGAAGCGCAGGTCTTTTGACAACTTACATGTGTATTGCGGCAACGCCACTTGTTTTCTTAGGAAGTGTTTTTTCAGGTGCCAATTCAGCTGTTTTTAATCAGAAGCTCAAAAAAGATTTGAAGCATAAAGTTATCTCGTCGGTAAATGTCAAGGCGGGTGCAAAATATTCTGCAATTTTTGTAACCAGAAATAACCAAAAATCTTTTGATATAACCTTGCAAAAGGGTAAAGGAAAGCAGCAAAAAATTGTGTTTGATGTGACGGTGAACCGTGTTTAAAAGTAATTATTATCTTTTATTTATTTTTTGTTTATTTGGTTTGCCTGGATGTGGGCACCGAAATTTGCGGCCGTTGACAGCGAAGCAGGCGCAATTTTTTCAAGAAAAAGATGGGATTGAATTACGCGTTAAGCGGTTGTGTTTAATAAAAGGTTTAGGGGTTGTTCAAGTATCATTAATTAATAATGGGACCGCGGATATTTCCTTAGGGGGAGATGATATAAGTTGTAAAACATATCGCGTGTCTAAGCTTGTAAAGTTATTTAAAAGCAAGCCTATGAATATTGATTCTCCGGTTTTTCTTGTTGCCCTGGGGGCTTTTTCATTAGTCGTACTACCAAGTTTAGCCTTTTTGTGTGGTGGGGGTGCGCTTGTGCTTGTATGTTGTCCACTTTTCCCTTTCTTTTGGCTTGCTCTTCCCTTTGTTGATAAAGGTGCGCGTTCTGTTGGTAGGCATGTAAGAAATTGTGAGGTGCCTCTTTCAAATGATTATTATTTTCTTAAGGCGCACGCTCTTACTCATTTGAATATTTTGCCTGGTGAGAGAGCTGACCGTGTTATTGTTCTTAATAAATCCGATATCAATTTTCCTTTTATATGCAGCGTCCATAAGGGCGATAAGGTTTTAGAGTTTAAGGTAGCGATTTAGCTTTTTATTTGTTTTGTTATAATAGTTAAGGTTTTTATGCGTAAAAAAGGCAGTTGAAATAGAAGCTTTTTAAGTTTAGATGGAAAGGGTTTTATGTACAATAAAAAGTTTATTTCAACAGTTTTGTTATTAATTGTTGGGTTAGCTGGTTGCGGTGGTTTTAAATTGAGGCAATACAATCATATTTCCAAGCGAGAATCGGATTATGCAAAGCAAAAAGATGATGTTGAAATTCGTGTGCGTAAATTAACGCGTAAAAAATGTCCAACGAGCAGCTTTGTTCCTCTCTTTATTACCGTTCGTAATAATAGTTTACAAGCTGTTATTTTTGATGATTCAAATATTCATGTTGAAACTGCATCGGTCGATCGTGTTTACAACGTTCTTTCAAAGAGTCCTGCTGGCAGGGTATTTCTTGGTGCATTTATTTCAACAGGAGTTGCGGCCACGGTGCCTTGCCTTTTGTACTCAATTTCTTTGTTGAGTTATTATCCTCATGTGGCATTTCCCGTGGTGTTTGCGTTGACCATGTCAGGTATCATTGGTGGAACCATGGCAGGGGTGCGAGCTGCAGATTATAATGGACAACTTCGTTCTTATCTTGAAACTCATATGTTGAAAACGATTAAGGTTGCTGCGGGGACGAAAAAGACACGGTTAGTTTTTGTTCCAAAACGTTCTTACTCGCAAACATTTTCACTTGATGTGATTAAATTAATTAAAAAAGATAGTGAACTTCAAAAACAATCGATTCATTTTAACATAAAAATGTAGTTAAAGGGGAAGTAACCTTCCCCTTTAAATGAAAGGTTACAAGTGAAAAAGATTTTATGGTTTGTTGGTGTTTTAATTGTTGGTTTGGGTGGATGTGGTGGAATGAAACTACAGCCAATTAAATCGGTTTCTAAATACTCAGCCGATTACAAAAAGGAAAAAGATGGCGTTGAAGTTCGAGTTTATAAGCTGGATAAGAGAGAATGCCCCTTAAAAAAATATAAAGCGTGTATCTTGACAGTTCACAATAAAGGTATTCATAAATTACGAGTAAAAGAATCCGCTTTTGGGTGTGAATTACCAGATGAAGGTGAGATTTATGAAGTGCTTTCTAAATCTGTCGTAGGACGCGTCATTAGTGTTTGTTTACTAGGATTTGGTCTTTCAGTAGTAGCAATAGATGGCGGCGCTTGCCGAGCAGGGTTAGAGATTCTTTCTACGGCTTCTTTTATTTCAAGTATACCTATGGGAATTAATGCATCTTCATATAATGATAAATTACAACTTTATTTGGAAAAATATATGTTTAAACATGTCCCCCACCTTAGCTTTTGTTAAAGTCC
>CAYUHH010000134.1:0-2792 GCA_964444435.1 uncultured Pseudomonadota bacterium
AGTGGCACATGTTGAAAGTGTAGGTTTGTTCGGGGTAAATTTTAAGGTGGGCGGGTAGTAAGTGTAATTGGTTTTGGTAAAAACATTAAAACAACCGTTACGGGTGTTGAAATGTTCCGTAAGGAACTTGGCGAAGGCATGGCCGGTGATAACGTTGGTCTTCTTTTACGTGGTGTTAAAAAAGAAGATATTGAACGTGGCATGGTTGTTGCAGCTCCTGGTTCAATTACTCCTCACAGGAAATTTAAGTGCCAAGTATACGTGTTGAGCAAAGATGAAGGTGGTCGTCATAGTCCGTTCTTTAATGGCTATCGTCCTCAATTCTATTTCCGTACAACAGACGTTACCGGTTCAGTGACACTGCCAGCAGGTCGCGAAATGGTAATGCCTGGAGATAACGTTGAATTGGAAGTCCTCTTGGTCGCTCCAATTGCAATGGAAAAAGATCTTCGCTTCGCTATTCGTGAAGGTGGTCGAACAGTTGGGTCAGGTGTTATTACTGAAATTATAGAATAATTGGATTTCTTTGCATGAAAAGGCAGAAGATACGCTTAACATTAAAATCGTACGATCATCAGTTGCTTGATGCAGCTGTAAAACAAATTGTGATGACAGTAAAGCGCACAGGTTCACAGTTAATGGGGCCCGTTCCGCTTCCTAATCGTCGCAAGTGTTTTACCGTGTTGCGATCTCCTCACGTTGATAAAAAGTCTCGTGAGCAATTTGATATTGTTACGCATCAGCGCATTTTGGATATTATTTCACCATCAGACCAGACGATGGATGCGCTTATGAAGATTAATATTTCATCTGGTGTAGATGTGGAAATACGCTAATAAGTATTGTGAAAGGTTAGTTAATGGTCAATGGTCTTTGGGGGAAAAAGCTTGGGATGACTCAGGTTTTTGCTGAAGATAAAAAGGTTGTCCCGGTTACTGTGATTGATGCAACACATTGGCTTGTGACCAGTATCAAGAGAGTTAATCGAGACGGCTACGAAGCTCTCCAGGTTGGTTATGTGCGTCCACGCTATCAAAAACAAAGTTTTGATTTGGAGTGGCTTAAAGCTTCGAAAAAGTACTTTGCGCATCTAAAAGAGATACGGCTTGATAGTCCTGCAGAGGGGGTTGAGATTGGCAAACAGTTGTCATTTGTCGGCTTTTTGGCTGTGGGTGATAGTGTGAATGCATCTGGTATCACAAAGGGACGCGGATTTGCTGGTGTTATAAAGAGGCATGGTTTTTCAGGCGGAGGAGCCAGCCACGGTTCAAATATGCATCGAAGAACTGGATCGATTGGTTTTATGGCTACTCGAGGTCGTGTGGCAAAAGGCAAAAAGATGCCTGGCCATATGGGTGCTGATCGTTGTACTGTGCAAAAACTTCAAATAACAGCAGTAGATCCTGAAAAAAATATTGTTTTAGTAAAGGGTGCTGTTCCCGGTTTTTCTGGCGCACCAATTTTTTTGAGTAAGTGTAGGTAAGGACCAATGGCTGAAAAAAAAGAAGCTACAAAAAAAGAAGCTACTGTAAAAAAAGAGCAAACTGTGCAAGCTAAGTCCGCTGTCGTAGCAGTGTTAAAAGGAAAGGATTTAGGACTTAAGGTTTCAACATTAAGTCCCTATGCCTTTGCTTTGTGGGTGCGAGCCTTAATGCAAAATTGGCGTCAAGGAACTGTGGGGGTAAAAGGTCGTGCAGATGTTTCTCTTACAGGTAAAAAACCATGGCGACAAAAAGGTACGGGTCGTGCTCGTGCTGGTACTGCTCGGTCGCCTTTATGGCGTGGTGGCGGGGTTACGTTTGGACCACAGCCTCGTACGCGTACAATGAAATTGACGCGCGGATTGAAAAAGCGTGTTTTAAATGATTTGTTGTGGAATATGGCAGAAAAAGGGCGCGTGCATGTTTTAGATTTTGCGTTTGAAAAACCGCAAACTAAAAAAGCATGCGAATTGTTGCGTCAAGCATCATTGCAAGGAAAGATAACTATTCTTGTTGCTCATAATGATTATATTACACAAGTGTCATTTGCGAATATTCCAACTGTTCAAGTTCTTTTCTTCGATCAACTTAATGCATTTAATATTTCGGACAGTGATGACGTGGTGGTATTAAAGAAAGATCTAGGGACTGTTAAGGAAATGGTGGCACAATGGCAATAACTCTGTATGATGTGATCAAAAAACCGCTACTGAGTGAAAAGGCGCAAAAAATAAATCAAGAACATGGCAAGCTTGTTCTTGAGGTGCATGCACATGCAAATAAGCCGCTTGTAAAATCCGCATTAAAGAAGTTGTTTAATGTAGAGGTTGAAAAGGTAAATATTCTTGTTCGTAAGGGTAAAAGTCGTAATGTTTTGCGTGGACGTATTACTACGGTTGGTCCAAGCAAGAAGATCGCGGTTATTAGGCTGAAGAAGGGGTATTCTCTTGATCTATTTGGAACAGGAGAAACACAGGCTTCACCAAAAGAGCAAGGGTCTGAAGTTGCGAAAGATAAAAAATAATAGTGATTCAAGAGATTAGGTTATGGCAATAATAAAAAGAAAACCGCGAAATGCATCACTTCGTTTTCAAACATTTATTTCAAGTGATGATATTACAACGACTAAGCCTGAGCGTTCACTTTTAATTGGACTGCACAAAAAGGGTGGTCGCAACGCATATGGCCGTATTACAACGCGTCATAAGGGTGGCGGTGCTCCTCGTCGTTATCGTATTATTGATTTCAGACGTAGCGTTCGTGATATTGAAGGTAAAATTACAACAATTGAATATGATCCAAATCGTAATG
>CAYUHH010000135.1:0-2766 GCA_964444435.1 uncultured Pseudomonadota bacterium
AGAGCCTGAGAAATTAGCTGGATGTCCATGGGTCAAGTGACCGCCTGAAGACAGTTGCATGCCCAAGACAGTATCGCCTGGCTTTAAAATTGCATGATATACCGCCATATTTGCTTGAGATCCTGCGTGAGGTTGAACATTGGCGTGTTCTGCCCCAAATAGTTTTTTTGCGCGCTGGATGGCAAATCTTTCGATTTCATCTATAAATTGGCAGCCGGAATAATAACGTCGGTCTGGATATCCTTCAGCATATTTATTGGATAAGCACGAGGCCATGACTTCTTGTATTTCTATCGGCGCGATATTTTCAGACGCGATTAAGTTAAGGGTTTCTTTTTGGCGGTGCTTTTCATTTTCTATTTGTTTCCAGACTTCTTCATCGCGTACGTAGTTCATATCACGTCCTTTAGTTTAAATTTTTATAAGCATAGAGTATTCACGTGTGTGCAGCAATTGAAATTAGTGGCGTCTTTTTTTTCTCGCTTCCCGGATTTTTTTTATTCCCAAATAAAGTAGGGCTCCACTGTCAATTAACCCGATAGTGTTTGCAGAGATGCGAGCGATTTTTTCTGAAAGAGTTGTTTTGAGGAGCCCCATTGCTTTGCCCGTCAAATAAAGCGAGGCGATAGTGGCGTCAACTGTTTGCTCTCGAAGGTATCGTTTGTTTTCGCTATATTCTTGCCGAACTGTAATGTTTGTTGGCCTTTTTTGGTTTGAATCAGCCCCGTTTGGTGAGCGATTGAAGTAAAAAATGAAAGAGAAAAGAATGAAAAAAGGTGTTTGTTAGGCATAATATCCTGAAACTTAAAAGCATACAAATTGCTTTTTCCCCTATATTTTTTTAAACTAAACAGTAAGTATAAGTATTTATTAAAAGCGAGGCAAATCCATGATTTCTGCAGGGGATTTTCGTAAAGGGACAAAATTTGTGTATAACGGTGAGCCGCATGTCGTTGTAAGTTTTCAACATGTTAAGCCTGGTAAGGGTGGCGCATTTATGCGTACAAAGATGCGTAACATGGTTACCGGCTCCACTTATGAGGAAACTTTTAGAACTGAAGAAAAATTTAAAGTTCCAGATCTTAAATATCGTCCAATGCAATATCTTTACAGTGATGTTGAAGGATATCATTTTATGGATCAAGAAAATTATGATCAAGTAGCTTTAAATAAGAAACAACTTGAAGATGTGTATGACTTGTTAAAAGAAGAAACAATTTATACAATTCTTTATTTTCAAGATAATCCTATTGATGTGACCCCCCCTATTTTTATGGAGTTAAAAGTCGTTGATTCTCCGCCTGGTGTTCGTGGAGATACTGCGCAAGGTTCAGCCAACAAGCCAGCAATTCTTGAAACAGGTTTGCGTGTGGCGGTACCGTTGTTCGTTGAAGAGGGTGAGTATGTTAAGGTTGATACTCGTGATAAAAGTTATATTGAACGTGTAAAAAAGTAGGTGTCAGATGTGTCCTGCTGAACAAGAATCACCAAGAAAGTATACGCTAACTCAAAATCGTTCTTTAATATTTCATCTGTTATATACACTTGAGGTGTCTGATGAACGTTCGGTTACATCAGCTATTGATAATCTTAATCAAGGTTATGAGCAAGATATTTCTCAAGATGGAGAGATTGCACAGGCCGTAAAGTATATTGTTGCACAGCGTGAATTTTTAGATGAAACAATTCAAGGTTTTTTGAAAAATTGGCGATTAAATAGATTGGGATTGTGTACGTGGCTTATTTTGCGAATTGGGGTTTGGGAGTTGATTTTTACTCGTGAACCAGCAAGTATAATTATTAATGAAGCCATTGAATTAGCAAAAGATTTTGCAGAAAAAGATGCGTATAAATTTATTAATGGCGTTTTGGATCAAGTAGCTGAAAAGCGAGAAATATTAAAACCAAGTTAGAGCTCATAGTTTTTTCTATGTGTTTTGTTCTTCGATATAATTTCATTCATAAATGATCTTTAAAGAGAAAAGTGGAGCTTTGAGCGCCAAGTGGCGAGTTTTTAAAGTTATTTTAAATTATCAAGACGATTTCTGTGTGATCCAATAGGGTGGTGGCGCCAGTCCATTAATGAGTTAAGGTTGAGTGGGGTATCGTTTTCAAGTCCTTCCTTTTGATGCAAATTTTTTTCAACAAGTGGTTTTTTATTTGAAAAAAGATGAATTGCGGCTTTTTTGGGGATAGAGAGATTTGTCATGTATGTAACCCAGCGTGCAATGAGATAATGATGCATTTCGGCATGCGTTGGTTCATGATTGTTTAAAAAAAGTTGAATATTATGGATTCCTGGTTGATCTTTAAATATTCGTTTCCATGCCCATAATGTTTGGATTTCATCGTTTAAGGAATAAAAATTTAAAATTTTTTCAATCGAATCCATATTTGGATGATATGTTTCCTCGTAAATGGGTGCCCCTAAGGAAATAAGAGTTTTTATTTTTTTAGGATTTTTATGTTGAGCGAGAATGTTACATGCGCCAAGTGCAACATTTGTTCCGTGACTATGGGTAATCAAATGAAGTATGGTGTTGGAATCAAAACATGTTAAAAAATGGGCTAATTCTTGTGCACTTACTTCTCTGCATTTTTCAGTATTTTGTGTGAGCCATCGAAACCAGATGACATGGGCACATTTTTTTTGGGCATTTTTTTTTAATTCTTCAAAAAAATCTCCACCTAGTTTAAACCATGATTCTTTAATGCTCCAAGTTCCTGGAACAATAACAAAAACTTCATGGGCTGAAAGATGGAGAT
>CAYUHH010000136.1:0-2693 GCA_964444435.1 uncultured Pseudomonadota bacterium
TGCAGGATTTCACCAACATCCAGTTGCATATTATCCTTAAATCTCTGAAAAAACTTTTTTATATCCTTCGATAAGCACTCCCTTTTAAACGAGGCTACTCACATACGCACTCCTTCTTTTTTAATCTTACAAAACACTTTATGCCCATTATAATCACGAAATTTTAAACTTTGCAACATCAAGAAACTTTTTCTGCAATAAAAACTTAAATAAAAAAATAGAATCAATTATATTGATTTTCAACTTCCCTCATAACCCTCTTTTTAATCGGATGTATTTACCCTACCATTAAAAAAAATACCAACGCAATATTTTATTTCGATATTCTTACTCGCTTTTAACGGCGCCGAACTTCGCATCAAAAAAAAACTTTAACATCTAAAAATAGCTGATCGCGTAAACTTTCAGTTTAATCGACCAACAGGCTGTTGGTCGGTCAAGCTGAAAGTTTGCAATTCAACCATCCTGCATTCAAAGAACGTCACACGACAAGCCCTGCGCAACCCTAAATGGGCTACAAAGAATAGGCAAGAACGAGGACGTTGTGACCTTTAGAAAATAGGCGCAATAATTACCCTGTAGCTCTTCAGCGCGGTCAAATAGCATGCTTATTAGAAGTTGATTAAGAAGCCAATGTACCAGAAACTTTCTTGTGGAATATTCTTTCCTGCAACAATGTAGGAAAAACCACCAAAAATGGAACCTACCGGTTTATTAAAGAAAAATTCTGCACGCAATTTATGTGAAAGCTGTTGTGTTAAATATGAAAGCAACGAGGGATTTAATGTTTGAACATTACCTTCAAAATCTTCCATTTGCGAACATTTAAAACAAACATTGTCGGCTTTTTTGTAATAAAGTTCGTATCCTGCATTCAAACCAAATTCATGATTGGTTGGTTCAATAATGTTTACATCAAGATGTAATTGTAAATACTGCCATGAAATGCCAGCAACTGTACAAGGCCCAATATTTTTCACACATGCACCACAAAAAGCGGCCGCAACATTTTCACAATGATTCAAAACAAAATGATAGTCAAAATCAAGATTTAATGACAACCATCGTGTTGCCTGCCACCCTACATCAAACCCGGGGCCAATTTCATAATGCCCATTATTACCAAGCGGATAACAAAACACACTCAGCGGATTTGTACACTTCTTTCCCGAAGGAAATACAAACTCACAATTAAACTCTGTCCAAATATCTTGAAACGGTATCAATTGTACAAAGAGTTCGGCATGAATGTCGCCAAGCCCTTTCATCTGTTGCGTTGCTAAACCGATGCCTTGTGAATTTAAATAATCAATGACGGAACTATCAATACCTCCACTTACAATATTCTCAACTTCACTCCGTATTGAATTAGCACCCGAACTTAAAATATATTCTGAACCATCCCAATAAACGGTAGGCACTAACCACAACTGAGACAAATTAGTATAATTTGTTGAAAGAGAATCATAATTTGTCAATTGATTAAATCGTCCACGCTCATCATTACTAATCCCCGTTCCATCAGCTGAAACGAACGGATATGTTGCCACATTTGTATTAATTGCCGCAAAAGGAGTTGATGGAGCTGTTGCACTTGTACGTTTAATAAGATTAATGGGACTACTTCCCGTTACACCTCCAACTATATTATTATCAGTTACATCAATTGCATTCATTTCCAATGGCACCGTTGTATAATCAACCAGCTTTGTTCCCTGATCGTTAATAGCCAAGCTACTTAAAAAATCCATTCGATACGCATATGAACTATCAATTGTTGAAGAACCCTCAGCACCAGTAATGACCTCTGTTGATAATCGCCGCACATCTTCAATAGAACCAACTTCACTTTCAGCGTCTGCACCACTATATCGTCGCGACACACAAATTGATTTTACCGGAACATAGCCACGTGCCCCTAATCGAAGTGAATGCGATCGCCATGCAACATCATGCGCATACTCAAGGCCAATGTGAGCCCCTTTTTCATAATATTCAATACGTGGACAAATCTCTGAAACATTAACCCAGGGATTGTTTCCAACAAATGCTTCACTATCAGCAAATGCTTCACGCAAATAAAAACATGACTTGCCAAAAAAGAGTGTGGAAAGTGGAACTTTCCACTTTCCATTACAGGAAAATGCTTTATCTGCTGACCGTGCATATCCGTATGCCCATATATTAAAAGAATAACCCTTCTCATTCTCTTCTTCATCTAAATCTATAACATAATTATCAGCAAGGGTTGGAATCTGAATCGATTCCATAGTATCAAGTTTATCTGCATACTCATTTCCCCTTTCTTGAAAAAATAAAAGGACAATTAATAGGGGTAAAAACTGATTTAATTTTATGTGCCTCATGTATACTTCCGCTTATAGTTTTTATATTCTCAAAGCATCTTTTAATACATTTATTTTGGCTTTCAAATCTTCATTTTGCTGTCTAAATTCTTTATTTGATTCTTTAAGTAAGCTGTATTCAAAATCCTTTTTATCAAGAGATCGCCGAAATTCTTCAACTTCTTGTGCATATTGCATACCTTCTTGATGACATACGGTCAATTTATCATGAACAGACTTTTTCTCACCTTTAAACTGTGCTGCCTCACGTTTAAATGACTCAGCCGCTGACTCATATCGCTTTTGCGCCTCATATAATTTACGCTCAACGTCAGAACGTTCAGAAGT
>CAYUHH010000137.1:0-2671 GCA_964444435.1 uncultured Pseudomonadota bacterium
GCCGGGGTAGCTCAGTGGTAGAGCAGAAGCTTGAAGAGCTTCGTGTCGGGAGTTCAATCCTCTCCCCCGGCACCATTTTTTTGTCAATTTTCGAAAATTTCGATTGTTATTATGAAAAAAATTCTTTATATTATATGCGTTGTCACTTCACTCTTCGGGATGGAATTCACTGAATTTAAACCTACACGCCTTTCTCCTGCACAAAAGGATTTATTGGGAACAGTTTGGGCAAAAAATGGATGCCATTTACCTAGCCCAAGTCGCCGCCCCTTTTCTGTTCCATGTAAACCAAAGCCCTGTTTTCACCCACACTTTGGTGAATGTTACATCCACCCAATTCATCAACCATCGAAAAAAACAGCAACAAAACCTTTTGAATGTCTTATTTGTCCTCAAGCTTTTCCAACATTACTAAACCTTATCTATCACATTCGTACACATGAATGTAAATTTTGCGGCAACTTATTTAGTAAAGATGTTATGGAATACCATCTCCTCGAATGTCCAAATAAAAAAACAGGCCAATCTCCAGACGTTGAAAAACTATCTTCATACCTCATGTACAAACATTATCCAGAAAAAGGCGGCCTCTTTACGTTAAAATAATAAGTAGAAAATTGAATTTTAACTCATCCAAAGTAATCTATTCGATAAACCAACGATCAGTTGGGTCAAGCCCTTCTACGCCTTATTACTAAGCATCATGAGTAAAGATAAAATTTGCTTCTTATGATAAATATATTATGGTGAATAAAAAGCCATATGTTCATCATATAAAAGAAGAGGCTCATGAAGCAGTTGTCCACGGATAAATATCAAATTGCCTGGTTTAAACTCTCTGAATTTATACGTCGAAAACAAAAAGAACGTGCTCTTGGTATGTACAAACTGCTCATGCATTCAGTCGAAGATGACGCTTTTGCAAAACAAGTTGAAGCAGATCTTCTCCACTTTTTTGAAGAATCTTCCGCCATTAATGCCTACATTGAAGCAGCTCAAATGTACCAAAAGAAAAATAAACTCGCACAAGCAACAGCAATCTATGAACATCTTGTGCTTCTCCAACCAAAAAACAGTCAATTTATTAAAAAACTTTTTCATTTTTATGAGCAGCTCAATCATCCAACGCGCATCTTTTTTTCTCTCAGTCGTCTCATTGAACCAATAATTCACGCAGAAAATTGCGAAGCTCTTTATAGTTGTAACAACGTTTTTTTACTCATACCTTCTGAAGAGCAAGGTCATCTTTACAAGAAAATGGTAGAAACATTAATTCTTCATCATCCCACTCACCAATTAATCGCACCGCTCATTGAAAAAGTAATAACTTCTTTTAATCAAAACACTCCCAAACTCACCAAAATTTTTGTTGCACACCTTGGAACCATTGATAAACAATATCAACAAAAAGCTCTTTCCCTTTTAAAAAAGATAAAAAATGAAACACATACGCATTAGTTTATTGATAATTACATTCTTTCTCGGCGCCCATCTTGAACGCCCCAACGGAACAATCCTCAAAGCCTTTTTCACCCCACACGACAATTTAGTCGATCTTTTGTGTGAACGTATCAATAAAGAACAGGAAGAAATCTCCATTATGGTTTTTTATTTAACCGATCCCTACATTATTAATGCCCTTAAAAGAGCTGCAGCCCGCAATGTAACCGTAAACGTCGTACTTGATTACTGGTGGACCGTAAAAAATAAGAAAAAAATAGAACGCACATTAGAAAATCTCCCCGTCAAAGCATGTAAACCATTGAAAGGTGGTGTCATGCACCACAAGTTTGTTCTTTTTAAATGCAATGAACACCATAAACCCCTTCTCTGGAACGGCTCATTTAACTTAAGCAAACAATCACAAAGCAACAATGATGAAAATATTATTATCTGCGATGACAACGAACTTTTTTTACAGTACCAATCAATTTTTGATGAAAACCTCAATCGCTCAGTACCGCTTCAAGATGTCACATACAAACCCAAAACAAAAAAAGAAACGGTAAAAATTAAAGTAACAACGGTTAAAAAAACCGCTCGTAACTTATCATCAACGAGCAGCTCAATTCTAAAATAAAATTAAGAACCTCGCAGCAAGCTACGTGGTATAAAGCTCGCATGGTTCGACTTGCTAAATCCTGAGCTTGTCGAAGGGTCACCACGAGCGCGCGCATCCTGCCCGTGCGGCGAAACCTTGGCGCAGACGTAAGCCTGCCAAAGGAAATGAGCGAATATAATGATTACGAAACAAGCTTCGAGGAAGTTTACCTGTAAACGATTAAATTTTATTCTTTGTATGTAATACGGCACAGGAAACAAAAAAAGATTTTTTTTTGAATAAGTTTTTAGATTTCATAAAAAGAAATAAATATTCGCTTGAGGCTCAATTTACAATTAAATACCAAGTAACATTTATAAAAAGATTTTTTTTTCCATGGCTCTCTTCAAATAAACAATCTCACAAAATAATTAGCGCCCTTATGCTTCCTGCGCATTACCATAAATTAACAAACTACATTTAACTTTTAGGCGCAGGAATTGCTGTATAAGATTTTTGCTATGCAAAAAACTTATGGCTACGCGGTCAAGCAGCATGTTTGCCGGGTCCAGCACTGTTGCTGGGAACCCCTTGACGCACTCTGCTTTAGTAAAGTCACGGTTGATCACT
>CAYUHH010000138.1:0-2582 GCA_964444435.1 uncultured Pseudomonadota bacterium
AAATTTACATGCATAAAAAATTCCTTAGAGAAATTCGAATACTAATTCAAGATCTCAATAAACGCCCTTAATTGTATATCACTTTACAGATAATGCAAAATGAATAAGCTTATAAAACCACAACAAGAAAAATCTTAGAAATTTTAAATCTCAAAACTAATCAAATAAGAAATGCACGCAAAAATTTTTTCCGCCACAACAATTGGAGTTCAAGCAAAAGAGGTTCAAGTAGAAGTTGACGTTGCACTCGGCCTCATTAACTTTTTCATTGTCGGGCTACCAGACACCGCAATTAAAGAAAGTCGCCAACGAATTCAAACGGCGCTTAAAAATAGTGGTATTCGATTGCCCGACAGAAAAATCACTGTCAATCTGGCTCCAGCAGATTTAAAAAAAGAAGGAACACTTTTTGACCTTCCAATTGCAATAGGCATTTTACAAGCAATTAATCTTGTTAATATCGAAAAACAGTTTTCAGAAGAAACAATATTCTTGGGTGAATTATCACTCGACGGAACAGTCCGCCCCATTAAAGGAGCACTCGCTATTACGTTTGATGCACGAGAATATCTTCATAAAAAACGGATTATTCTTCCAAGAGAAAATGCATCAGAAGCAGCCCTTATTGATAACATGGAAGTTATCGGCATTGAAACGCTCACCGAACTCATCGGCTACCTTACAAAAGAAACCAACATTGCTCCTACAAAATCCAATTGGCAAGAAAATTTTGCAAAAAAAACTAAACATCTTGTAGATTTCTCCCAAGTCAAAGGACAGCGACAAGCAAAACGCGCACTACAAATTGCAGCTGCAGGCAGACATAATATCTTATTCATTGGCTCACCTGGAGCAGGAAAAACAATGCTTGCCCAGCGACTTGCAACCATTATGCCACCGCTTACCTTTAAAGAAATACTTGAAACAAGCAAAATCTACTCAATCACCGGAAAATTAACGAGTGAAAAAGCACTGGTTTACGAACGACCATTCCGCGCCCCTCACCACACCATATCTGAAGCAGGATTAGTGGGCGGAGGCACCTACCCTCAACCAGGAGAAATTAGCCTTGCTCATCATGGCACTCTCTTTTTAGATGAACTCACAGAGTTTAAACGACATACCCTCGAAGTACTCAGACAACCACTTGAAAACAAAAATATCGCCATTGCACGAGCACAACAAACAATTACCTACCCAGCAGCATTTCTACTTGTTGCCGCACTCAATCCATGCCCTTGTGGATTTCTAGGCGACAAAAAAAGAAAATGCTCATGCTCTCCCCAGGATATTCACAAATACCTTAAAAAGCTTTCTGGCCCCCTGCTTGATAGAATCGATCTTCAAGTACACGTTCAAGCCGTTGAATATGATGACATCAAGAAACAACCTTCTGCTCTTTCATCTGAAAAACTTTATCAACCAATAGAAAAAGCCCTAAAAAAACAAGCAACACGCCTGGGCGCGCACCGTTACAATAACTCGCTCACATCCGAAGAAATAGAAAAATACTGCATCCTTGAAGCCGCAGCAGAAGAAGCTCTCAAAAAGGCCTTTGATGCGCTCAACCTGAGTATGCGCGGCTATCACAAAGTACTTAAATTAGCCCGGACAATTGCCGACTTGGAAGAAAGCAATAACATCTCTCTCGCTCACATCCAAGAAGCCATTACCTATCGGTCTCTTGAACGAACTCTTGAAAAAATACGCTCATAAAAAATTGACAATTTGCAACTTTTGTGTAAAATAATAAGTAATGAAGGTTGCTAATGGAGGTATACTTATGAAAAAACTACTATTTTTTGCACTTTTTTTATGCAGCCTACTAACAAGCAGGGCTGAATATCTTGTTTTTAAAGAGATTGAGGGCTTCATCTGTCTCCCTACAGAAGAAGAACACAGTCTTTGTATTTACCCAACATTGATGAAATATCAGTTTCCTATGTGCACAAATCCTCTCAATGAAGTATCACCAGATGAAATAGACGTTCCCGAACGAAACTTTCTCGAAAGAAAACTTCAAGAAAATGACCCCAATTATCGCGTGGTCTTTATTCCAACCGTTATATATGAACTGTTTATGATTGAAAAATATACAGATAGAACGCTTGATTTGTGGGCAGAATATATTTTTGAAAGATATCTCACACTTATTAAAGAAAAAAAAGAAATAAACAGAACAGATTGCAAAGAAATTGAAGATGCTGCATTTTCAGAAATAAGCTGCCAACTAGATCAATCAACAAAGGATGCCATAATAAGACAACTCAGAAATAAAACGATGGCGTTAAACTATTATCTCCCTTATGAACCCTCTTCCCTCCAACAATACGGAACATTGGCTCAAATATATACAGGTATTCTCATTCCCCATCTCCACCCCTTATCCCAAATGGGAGAAGTTTATAAAGGTATTAATAGCCTGGGTGACCCACGGAGTTCTCACCATAGCGATCACCACACAATCTCAACTATCTTGCCTAACGCTATAAAAACAGAGGAAAAAATGGAAAAAGAAGATTCAATTTATAAGAATGCTCAACACTTAAAAAATGATTCCAATGTAAAAAAAGCTCATTATA
>CAYUHH010000139.1:0-2474 GCA_964444435.1 uncultured Pseudomonadota bacterium
AAAAATTTGTAATAAACAAGAAGCAAACCTCCCGCAATAAAAAGACGTAACCCCGCAAGAAAGAAGGGTGATGCAAAGAGAAGAGACTCTTTATTTAAAATAAAACCAAATGAAACCAATAAATAAAGTAATAACAGTAAAAACATTAAGCTCCCAAATTATTTTATAAAGACTTATCAACAAGCCGTATTCGTTTAATTTCATGAGCTTTTCCAGTTTGTATGTCTACAGTTATCACCACACCACCTAATACAAAGGGAGGCTCATCTTCCACTTCAAATCGTGATGGCATTTGAGTTATCATCGTACGCAAGGCACTTTCTTTTTTAAATCCAATCATTGAGTTAAGTGAACCAACCATACCAACATCTGATATGAATGCCGTTCCACCTGGTAAAATTCGCTCATCGGCAGTTTGAACATGAGTATGAGTACCAACAACCGCACTTACCTTTCCATCGAGGAAAAACGCTAACCCTTGTTTTTCCGCCGTAGCTTCCGCATGAAAATCAACAAGAACAACGTTGGTTTGTGATTGAACATATGTAAGAAGTGTTTGCATTGTTCTAAATGGACATTCAGTTAAATCTTTAATAAAAACTCGTCCTTGTAAACTAATAACTGCAATGGGAACATTTCTTACACTAAAAATATTTACGCCCTTCCCTGGACATTGAGAAGGATAATTAGCAGGACGCAATAAATCGGTATTATTTTCAAGGTATGAGTGAATGCTATTTTTCGCCCATACATGATTGCCGCTGGTAACAACATTAACGCCAAGTTGCTTTAATTCCTCCATATCTTGAGGAACAATACCGCGCCCATTTTTTGCGATATTTTCACCATTAACAATAACACTATCAACGTTAAATTTTTCTCTTAATGCTGGCAACTTTTGGGCAAAAATGCGTAAGCCGGTAGACCCAATAATATCTCCAACAAAAAGTATGTTTATGGTTTTCATTTTTTCTTACCGTGCATATTCTATTGCGCGTTTCTCTCGAATGACATTTACTTTTATTTGACCAGGATAATTCATCTCTTTTTCAACTCGTTTTGCAATTTCCCGAGCCATAATACGCGCACGTTCATCATCAATAACTGTCTCTTCCACTATAATACGAATTTCGCGTCCAGCTTGTAATGCATAAGCTTTCTTCACACCATCAAAACACGTCGCAATTCCTTCAAGGTCTTCCAGCCGCTTAATATAAGCAGTAAACGTTTCACGACGAGCCCCAGGGCGCGAAGCTGAAATCGTATCTGCAATTAGAAGTATTGGTGCATAAATTGATTGGAATGCTGCTTCTTCATGGTGTGCGGCAATTGCATTAACAATGCGCGCATCTTCACCACAACGTTTTGCAACATCTGCACCAATTTGAGCATGCGGTCCGTCAAGTTCAGCCGTCATTGCTTTTCCAATATCATGAAATAAACCAGCGCGAACAGCAAATTGAGGATCAAGACCAAGTTCAGCTGCAATCGTACGGGCGAAATATGCGACCTCCTTGCTATGCTGCAAGACATTTTGAGAATAACTGGTACGAAAATGAAGTTTTCCTAAAAGGGTAACGATTTCGGGAGCAACGCCTTGTAAATTAAACTCCAGAATCGCTTCCTTACCATATTCTTCAACAATTTCGTCTATTTCTTGCTCACATTGAGCAACCGTTTCTTCTATTCGAGTTGGATTGATACGTCCATCACTAATAAGAATTTCTAATGCTCGACGAGCGACTTCACGCCGAACTGGATTAAACCCAGAAATCGTGATAATTTCAGGCGTTTCTCCAATGATAAATTCCATCCCCGTTGCCATTTCAAGGGCCTTGATATTTCGACCTTCTTTTCCAATAATGCGACCCTTCATGTCTTCATTAGGCAAATGAACTACGCCAACGGTAGACGTATTAACAGCATCAGAAGTATAACGTTGCATCGTTCCAACTAAAATCTCACGAGCTCTTTCTTTTGCTTGCTGTTTCGATTCTTCTTCTGCCTTTTGCATCCATCGCTCTTGTGTATAGTAAACTTCATCATGCAACGTTTCAATCAAACTATTTCTTGCTTCGTCCTTGCTCATTCCACCTACTTGTTCAAATTTAATGATCAAGTCATTATAGAGATCTTTCAGCTTTGCCTCATTTACGCGCAACTGATCAGATGAACGCAAAAAATCTCGCTCGCTCTTTTGTAGCTCAAGTTTTAATTCATCAAGACGTAGCCCTCTTTTTTGCAGGTCTTCATCCCGAGTCAAAACTTTCCTTTGCAAGCGATCCAAATCTTGACGCTCACGCTTGGTATCATCTTCAAATTCTCGCCGACGACGATAAATTTCGTCTCGAATTTTAAGAGATGCCTCTCTGCGCTCTGTTTCAATTTCACGCTCAATCGATTTCAGGTTCTCGCGAGAACCTGAAATTTCACGGCGTGCACGCATTAAACGTTGTTGGGCATATAACAACAAA
>CAYUHH010000140.1:0-2458 GCA_964444435.1 uncultured Pseudomonadota bacterium
ATTTCTTCAAGGACATCTTCTAACGTAACAAGCCCTGCGATTGCGCCGTGTTCATCAAGTACGATAGCCATATGGAGATGCTTGTCTTTAAAGAATTCTAATATTTGATTTACTTTCATGCTTTCGGGAACGAATACGACGGGGCGCATGATTTCTTTTATTGGCTTTGTATAGTCTCCTTTTTGGAGCGGAATGAAGATATCTTTTTGATATAAAATGCCTATGATATTATCTTCTTTTCCTTCAAAGATTGGAAGCCGAGAGAGTTGGCTTTCAGTAAATCTTTTGAGTGCCCCTTCAATAAGTGTGTCTCCATCAATCATGACCATATCTGGTTGGGGAATAAGAATATCTTTAATTTGGGTGCTACAGATTCTGAAAATATTTTGAAGCATTGCACTTTTTTCTTGCTCCATAAGTCCTTTTTGATTGATATAGTCAATGAGAAATTTAATTTCTTTTTCAGATGTTACCAAATCGGAAGAATCTTCCTTAACATGTGATCCAATGAAGAAGTTACTGATGATTGTTAAGAGTTTTACAGCCGGGTACAAAATGATATAGATGATATTAATAAACCAGAGGGATGAGCCGAGCATGCGCTCTCCTTGTAATCTGGCAAAATGTTTTGGAATGATTTCCCCAAAAATTAATATCGAAATAGTTGCAATGGCAATACCCAGAGAAAAGCCCAGACCTTCTGACCATTGTAGTTGCGTGAAAACATCTTCCATGATGCGTGTACTTAGTGCGGCAGCAATTACATTTGATAAATTACATGCGATTAAAATGGTTATTAAAATACGATGTGGTTGTTCTTCAAGCACCGTGAGAATTTTTTTATAACGATGTGTAGTTTGAGCTAACTCTCGAATTTTGAAAAACCTAACCGCTGTAATTGTTGTTTCAAGGTATGAAAATAAAGCCGTGGAGGCTAATGCAATAAGGAAACCAATACTACCACCAATAAGCATACTCATTACGTATAATTCCTTTTTATTCGTTATCTATTACTTTGTCATCATCGTCAACATCTTCAATTGAAAGACCGAATTCTTTTTCAAAGAAAGTTTTTAATTTTTTCGCTCGCGAAGGGTGGCGTAATTTTCGTAATGCTTTTACTTCGATTTGTCTGATGCGTTCACGTGTAACAGAAAAATCTTTCCCAACTTCTTCGAGCGTGTGTTCAGATGCAACATCGATGCCAAACCGCATTTTAAGAACCTTTTCTTCGCGAGGAGTAAGTGACTTTAGGACTTCTCGCACACGTTCTTTTAGGTCGTTTCCAGCAACTGATTCCGCAGGAGAGACATCATGCTCACTTTCAATGAAATCTTTAATTGATGCGTCTTCTCCTTCTCCTACTGGAGTTTCGAGAGAAACGGGTTCTTTGGAAATTTTGATAATATTTTTAATTTTCTTTTCGTCTAAATTTAGTTCTTTTGCAAGTTCGGTATACGTTGGTTCTCTTCCATGTTCTTGCAAGAAGGTATGTTTAATTTTATTGATTTTATTGAGTGTTTCTACCATATGAACAGGGACACGAATTGTTCGTGATTGATCAGCGATTGCACGTGTAATTGCTTGTCTAATCCACCATGTTGCATAGGTGGAGAATTTATAGCCACGTTCAAATTCAAATTTTTCTACTGCTTTAAGAAGTCCGATATTTCCTTCTTGGATGAGATCAAGGAAGTGAAGGCCGCGGTTAACATATTTTTTTGCAATATTGACAACCAAGCGAAGGTTTGCTCGAGCAAGATCATCTTTTGCTTCTTTGTCTTTTATTTGACCTTGGACAAACTGTTTATATGCTGACATGGTGCGTTCATGGGAAAGTCCCATGTCGCTTTCAATGTTTTTTGTGTTCTTTATAACCATTCGAATGTTTTTTTCAAGCTCTATTACAAGTTCCTCTGTTGTTTTTTTCCCTTTTGCCTTTTTGAGCTCTTTTTCCCACTCTTTTACTTGCGCTTCTTTTTCGTGAATTTTTTGAATGTTTTTTTCTATTTTTTTGCCAAGCTTTCTGATGAGTTTATTGGAGATTCTTATTGATTTAATAACGTCGATGATATCTTGCTTGTTTTGTTTAATCTTGCCAAACATCTCTTTCTTTTTACTTTCAGATGTTAATTGGCCTTTATAGCTTTGATAGATTTTTGCTTCATTTTCGATAAGCGTTTTCATTTTTGTTATGGTATCAAGTAGATGTTTTTTTTCTTCCTCAATTTTAGGAAGGTTTTCTTCATCGAATTCAGAAAACTGGATGATATCTTTCAGTGCAATAGAATTTTTTGAAATGCGGTCTGCAATAATGAGAAACTCTTTTGCTACAAACGGAAACTGTGCGATGGCATCAATAGAGTCAGCTTTTCCAGTGGCTATTTTATTTGCAATAACGAGCTCAGTTTTTTTATTGAGCAAAGGTATTTTTCCGATGTCTCGCAAAAAGGCCTTA
>CAYUHH010000141.1:0-2449 GCA_964444435.1 uncultured Pseudomonadota bacterium
TTTTGTTTGAAATGTCAAGTCTAATCGTAACTTTCAGTTAATGCGTAACTCCTGTTAAGAGCAATTCCTGCGCTTAAAAATCAAAAAAATAATTTATAATCTCTTATGCAGCGCAGGAAGCAAAAGGGGGCGAATTACTTCCACTTGATATTTTCTAAAAATCCGTTCGCCCTGAGCAAATTTTGAGCGAGGAATGAGTCGAAAAATGCGTCGAAGGGTCTTTTCGAACGGACAAATTTATTTTTTTGTTTTCTCAATAAAATCCTTCGACTCGCCTTTCAGCTTCGTTCAAGACTCGCTCGGGATGAGCGATTTTTAGAGATAAAATATTATTAAATCCTGTGGTTCTCTACCCGGTCAAGCTGGAAGCTTGTTAGAAGTTTACGCCAAGTTGAAACCAGATATTCCATTTGTGGGGTGCATGGTTATTGGTGCTCATGTCGTATGATGCGGCAAGGTTCAGAATAAATGGAATTGTATAATTGCAGGTGTATCCCATTGAACCGTAAATTGTGTGAATCATTTGAGCTGGTGTTGCTGCTGAATCTGGATCAAGATCACAGACGGTAAGTTCAGTGTAGTTGGTAGAAAATGTTCCTTCAGATGCATCATAAGTATAATCAACGACATCTGGTTGTGCTGCAAATGTGGCGCCGTTGATGGTATTAAAGCTTCGTGTTACGGGAGTATTGTCATTGATACTCCATCTGCGAAGATAGTGTGCAAATGCTGAAATTCCTAAATTTTTATCAAAGCAGCCGTTAATGCAAAGCTTTTCTTTTTGTTTGGTAAAGAAATGATATCCGAGTTCAAGATGCCAGTTTTTTTTATTAAAATCCAGTGCACATTGAGCATCGAATTGGAATTTTGGAGAAACGGTCGTCCATAATGTTGAATAATTAATTAAGTAATCAGTTTGATCAAATGCATTTGTTACATTTGTTGCTGATGCAGGATTTGAAAGAGCATCATTTGAATTCCAGATGATGAGGTATCTGCTCCATGGTCGATTTTTTAAATCAAATGATCGTAATTGATTATTGGAAAAGAGAGAGCGTAATAACATATCGCAGGAGAGGTTAAAGGTTGTATCATGATGCGTAACGAGGTTTTGAGTCCCTTCAATTCCTAAAAAAAGGCCAACATGCTTGTTGTTTCCAATCACTGGTTCAAATAAATATTTTTGACAAGGTTTTTCTCCGGTTGGGATATCTAATCCAAAGTATCCCGTGAGATGACGTGTTTCATTGAAAGATGTTTTGCCAATACGCAGTTCAACTTGAGAAATACCACTTTTTGTCAGCTCTTGATTTGTTATTTTTCCATAATTAAATGAGGTTGAATTGCACATGCTGGTTGCAAGAGTTGGCGAACCAATGCCATTTGGTCCAGTTCCGCCTGCGTTGCTGATTGATTCGCATGCTTTAAGGTTTTGCTTAATTTGTGAAGCAACTGTGGATATGTCGAACCAACATGCTTCAGGGATGCTGTATCGATAAAGAATGCCAAGGCCGTATTCCTTTCTTTTTGGGCAGAGTGAAAGGGTACTTGCATACGTCATTTCTTCAATAAGATTGAGAACTTCAGTTCCTGTTTTATCTGCAAGTGGAACACTGATGATTCCAAGGTAGTTAGCATTGATGTCTCGTGTGATGTCGGCATTATCTTCAGCTATTGCCATACAGTTGCACGTGGTGGGAAGAAAATATGAACCGAGCTCTTTGGGTTTGGTTGTGGCATTAAAAAGGGGCACAAGATTGAAAAAATGATTTCCTTCGTATTTTTGTTTTTGCATGAGATGATCAACTAAAAATCGTTCTGTTGATCCCGCTTCAAATGAAGGGCGCAAAGATAAAAAACTTTTTCCGGGGGTAGCAAAGAGTGAACTTATAAAAAAAAACACGCAGATTTTTTTGCGATTCATGATTTGGTTACTCCTTATCTTTATTTGAGAATGTAACATGGATGTAGATGAGGAGCAAAGAAGAAGCTCCCGTATAAAAACGGGAGCTTCTTCTGAAGGTGTGGATGATAATTATTTGCTATGTTTTTGAGCCCATTGAACAAGGAGTTTTCCTGTTTTTAACATAAAGAGGGCTATTTTTCCCTGTACCTCTGGTTCTTGTGCAATAACTTCTACTTGACGAGGAAAACCGAGATAAACTGCAAGTCCACCTGCGCCTAATAAAGCGGCACGAGTTCCCCATTCTTTAACAAGATCATAAGTAGAAGAGATCTCTGGTTCTAAAGGTGTAGTCGGTAAGTCTTGCTCTTCAGGAAGTTCTGTTATGTGTCTTGTTGTTGTGGCAGCATTTTGTCTCATTCCATCTGTTACTTGTGCTGCACGTTGTAGTAACGCTCTTCTTTTTGTTGCCTTATCTTCGTCTTGCATGGCTTGAAGTATAAATGGTGAACATAGGAGTAATATTATTGTTAGTTTTCTCATGTT
>CAYUHH010000142.1:0-2438 GCA_964444435.1 uncultured Pseudomonadota bacterium
TGCTACGATTACAACTTTGGCAGGAACAACCGCAGACTTTACTAATGCATCAGCAGATGTGTTGACAGCAACAACAGCTGACTTTACAAACGCATCAGCAGCTGTGTTAACAGCAACAGATGGTATGATTGCAACGTTGACAGGAACAACAGCTGACTTTACAAACGCATCAGCAGCTGTGTTAACAGCAACAGGCGGAATGATTACAACGTTGATAGGAACAACAGCTGATTATGCTAACTTAAAAGGTGATACTTTAACTCTTGATAATCAATTTGCAGTTAAAAATGGTTCATGGTTTGATGGCGATGTAGAGATGGCAGGAGTAACAACGATATCAGATACAAATATGTATGGTGATCTTATGGCAACAGGTTCTGTTAGTTTGAGTGCTGCTGACAATACGACAATTACGATGTGCCACCCCGGTACAATCACAGGAAACGTAGGTGTTGTTAATACAATATCTCGGGAAAGGTTGGCTTATAATGCTCTTACCATTAATGGGAGAGCCTATTATGTGTTGTTTGATGTAACAGCGTAATAAATCTTAGCGTAGTAAATGTGAGGAAGCTTTAAAGAAGTTTTTCACATTTACCTGGTAGCGCTTGAGCTTTTATCCCATATGACAACCTTTTTTTATAAGGGTTGTCATATGGGATTGAATTTATAAAAGATTAAAGAGGTTTCGTTTTGGTTTTGAGGGATGCGAAATAGAACTTGATGTTGAATAGGTGCGCATTGATTTTTTAGAGGAAGGAATTGATTTGAATTTTATGGGAGATTGAAAAAAAAGAATGTGGGTTGTTGAATGATTTTTTTTCCTGAAAATGGATTTATTGAGATTTCTGAGTGATGCAACAATTTTGTGAAGGGGAGGGCTAGAAGGGTGAAATAAGATTGTTAAGTCTTGATTTTTCTGCACAAAATTTATTGTTTGGGCTAAATCTTTTGCAATGGAAGGAGCTGGATTTTATTATCATTATGTGTAATATATTGCTAACAAAGAGAGGCACGAATAATGAAAAACTATTTATATTTTTTAGTTATAAGTAATTTTATTTATTTAGAAAGCAGTGAACAGTTATCTTTTCCGAAAGATGAGATTTTGACTAAGATATGCTTTATCAAAAATAAAATTACTTCAAAAAATTTTTCATATAGATCTGACCGTTTCAAAATAGTAAAAAGAAATATTCTAGATTTAATATGTATGTTGAATCCGGTTGAGTTTCGAATTAAACATTTAAAAGAACGTTATCAACAAGCTTATAAAGAAGTGAAACAAAAGCTTAAAGTAAAAAAAGTAGATAAAAGGCCGGTTATTTCTTTTTTTGTTCCCGTATATAATCGAGAATATGTGGTCAAAGATGCTATTGAATCAATTTATCGGCAACAATTGAATGTGCCCTATGAAGTAGTTGTCGTTGATGATGCATCTACGGATAGAACTCCTGAAGTTTTAGTAGAATATGAAAAGAAATATGATAATTTTTTTCATTATCAACATGAATGTAATAAAGGGGCTCCTGCCACACGTAATACGGCAATTTTACATTGTCGAGGCAAATATGTCTTTAATGTAGATTCTGATGATATTGTTTTACCTGCAAGTGTTCAAAAACTGTATGATTATATGGAAGAGCATGACATTGAGGTAAGCTTTTTTGGTGAATATCATCTTTTTAAAGATTTTGATAGTTGTAAAATTATTGCAAAACAGACGGGAAATCAACGAGGCGAAATTTATACCGTTTTTGATGGTATAAAAACTGAATGTGCTCCTATTGCTTGTGGTTGTCGTCTTTATACCAAAAAAAGTTGGGAACGTGTTGGTGGATACCTAGAAGCTGCGGGACAAGATACATGGTCGTTTAGTTATATGCAGTTAGCTTCTGGCCTTAAAGCATATGTGTTGCCTGAAGTTGGGTATCTTCATAGAACATGGACGTCAAAGGAATGTTATACGTTGCAGAATGTATGTTATAATTGGGATGAAAGTCCACTTTTGGCTGTACGAAGTTTTCCCGAATTACTTTCACAAGAAGATTTTAAAGTTTTAGAAAAGTGTGTAACCTATAATGGCCAATTTATTTATGATTGTCTTCATAATAAACTGATAACATTACGGCCTTCTCAACAATTGAATTTTTTATTTGCTGCTACAAATTTATTAGAAAGAAAAATGTTTTTTCAGGCAAAAAAGATGTTTGTAAAGACTATTGAGAATGGATGTAATCATCTCAATGTATATTTAAAATTATTGGAAGCTTCTTTTTATGATCACGATTTAGAATTAGTATTGAAAACTTTGGATAGGATAGAAGCGAAGATTTGATGTGTCCTAATTTATTTTATAAAATTTAAAGGCTTAGAGCTTATTCGAAAATTCCAGCCATCTTAAAAAGTCTTAAAGAACAGGCTATTTGAAGAAACGC
>CAYUHH010000143.1:0-2384 GCA_964444435.1 uncultured Pseudomonadota bacterium
TGGATAGCATATCAAAAGATTTGATTCAAATAACAATAGTAGGAGAAGAGCGCTTAGCTAAACTAATAAGTTCTGCATTTTATGGTAATTCTGCAGTCTTAGTAAAATCTATATCTCCTGACTTCGAAGCTATACGTAACAATAACAATATTGTAAGCAATAGCGATATTTTGATACTTGATTCTAACCCTAAAATATATGCCCCAAGCTATTTATCTAATGATGACACCAGGGATTTAGGAGCAAAGAGAGTCGCGCGTTCTGGTGGCTTGCGTGATTTTTTTAATTATTTAGAGAAGGGAAAAACAAAAGGAGTTATCATTTTTTCTCCAGATCCACATGAATTTTTAAGTTCAGACAATCAAATATTATTATCAATTAAAAACTTGCTGTCAAATAAAAAAAACAAGGAAAAAGTTGTTCTATCAGAAAACCAACGAAATTTTGTAGGAGTAAAGAACTTTGAAACAATATTTTCATTTGTTTTAACGGCGGAAGATATTTATGACAACAAATATTCATGTGTATCGAATGATGTTGAAAGTCCATTGATTTCAAAAGAAAAGGACTATGCTCCAAATATTACAAAAATGTTAACTTTCACAAATGAAACCCGCGACGTTTGGCAATATAAACTACATCCTGATGTCACATTAAAAAAAGAGGCTTTTGAAGAGTATTTAACTTCTTATCAAGATGTTAAAATGCTGCAAGTTGATGTTTTCGGCAAAACTGATGGTGTTATAGAAAAACGTAATATCGTTTTGTTGAGAATTCTTTTGAATTCTTATGCTAGAGAAGGATTTGATAATATAGTTAAATCATTTAATGATATTATTCATAATTATAATAAAATCAAAAAAACATCAATCTATACAGATAATTTAATAATGATTCCTTGGAAAAAAGATATAATGAAAGCTGCACAGGTCAAATATGGCCACGTGTTGATTTACGGCGAGAGTGGCTCGGGGAAAGAATCAACTGCTGAATTAACCCATTTCTGTACGCATGGATTCGAGAATCAAAAAATTAAAAAAGTAAATTGTGCTTTGATTGACAAGTCATTAGCAACATCAATTCTTTTTGGACACAAGAAGGGAGCGTTTACTAATGCTCATCAAGACGTAGACGGCATAATAAAACTTGCGGAAGAAGGTTCATTATTTCTTGATGAAATACATCATCTGCCTGCTGAAACATTAGGAAAGCTTCTTCGGTTTATGGAGGATGGTGTAATTACAAAGCTTGGCGGATCAAAACTTGAGCATTGCAATGTAAAAATCATTGCAGCTACAAATGAAAATGATTTTGAGGACAATAATAAACTAAAAGAGTTGGGATTCATTCAACGTTTTCAATTTAAAACATATATTCCTCCTGTGCGACATAGACTTGACAAGGGGGCTTTTGAATTAATTATCGAGAGTACTTGGGAGAAAGCGATAGCTGATTATGAAAAAGAACAAAAAGTTAAAATTGGAGGAGCTAAAGTCGACATATATGAATTGTTGAAATTTATGCCATATGTAGCCAGTGGCCCCTTCCAGGATGGAAGAATTTTAACTGATGAACAAAGAGTAAATGAATTTATTCAAAACAATAAAGATAAATTAAATTCAGAGGAAATTTCTACAATTTTCAAAAAGACCTATATGTATAAATGTTTTTCTGAATGCTATAAGCAAACTTGGAAAAATACAAATATGCGTGGAATTTATAATTACATGTTAAATTCAATAATTTCTTACGCTTTGCATAATCCACATTTTATATATAAAAGAAATGTTGATCCTAGCGGCACTGACAATATCACAACCAATACAGTGGGAAGAAAGTATGCGGTTGAATTTGATGAACTGTATGACCTAATAAAGAACTTTAAAAAGCAAAATAAAAATGGTATAGAGCTGCAAAAAGAAATTTCTACAAAATATGGAGCTTTGGAGAAAAAGAACAGCTTAAATAACTATTTGCAGCGGCATAAAACAAAATATAAATCTAATATGAGTGTTCTCGAAAAAATAGAAGAATTGCGAAATACGCTCAGAACAGATGGTTGTTTTGCTAATTATCCTGCATAAAACTTAACAAATCGCAATATTTTCATTATTTTCATTATTTTTTCGGTTTAAAAAATTGATTTTTCTTGATTTTATATTTTTACAAACTATGTTTTTGAACATGAACAATATAAAAAAAGTGTATGCTTAGCTGTATGCTCAACTGTATGCTTATTGTATGCTTATGAACGATTTTAAGACAAAGAATGACGTACTTTGACAAAGCTTGACAGGATTTTATGCTTGAGGTTGATTTGAGGGCAAAAAAATGGTGGAGCATAAGGGATTTGAACCCTTGACCCCCACACTGCCAGTGTGGTG
>CAYUHH010000144.1:0-2367 GCA_964444435.1 uncultured Pseudomonadota bacterium
TACACTTCCCTGGACACATGCTGAATTTGAACAACTTAAAGGGCGCGTATATAGGCAGGGGCAAAAGAGCGATCGTGTCGATATTATTGTGCCCATGACCTATGCGATAATTAATGATAAGCGTTGGTCTTGGTGCGAAGATTCGCGCTGGAAGCGTATTCAATTTAAGAAATCAATAGCAGATGCGGCAGTTGATGGAGTTATACCTGAAGGACACCTTAGAACGCCTGCACAAGCGTATAAGGATGCAATATTGTGGATGGAGCGATTGGACCGCGGTGAAATTTATGAAATTGAACGGCAAGCTATATCGATTCCTCTGTCGGATGATATTAAAATAGCTGTGCGTAGAAAGCTTGGTGATTTAACTCAGATGAATTGTCAAATTAATCATGTTGCAAGTGAAGAGACCTATGAACGTTTTCAAAAGAACCCTGATGAATGGGAATATTATCATAGTATTTATCGCGAAGATAGGAAAAATTGGCCTGTTGTTCCCTATGAGGAGGCAATCAAATGGGCCAAGGCTCGCCCACATATGGTGATAGGTGACTTTGGTTGTGGAGAAGATTTTTTAGCGAAGGAGCTTGAAAATCAAGTACATTCGTTTGATCATGTAGCAATTAATGATAGTGTCATCGCGTGTGATATGTCGCATGTTCCTTTAGATGATGCTTGTCTTGATGTAGCCGTTTTTTCTTTATCACTCATGGGCACAAACTATGTCGATTACTTAAAAGAAGCCAGCCGATGCCTGAAGTTAGATGGTCATTTGTGGATTGCCGAGCCGACCTCGCGGATAAAAGATATTAATCTGTTTAAAGATTTACTGGAGCGACTAGGATTCGATGTGCGGCATGTGCATGAAAAGTGGAAGTTCACTTTCATTGAGGCTTTGAAGTCTGAGAGAGAGGTTAATGGGGTTGCTTTAAAGATACTTAGTGAAAAGAATATATTAGATTAAACGATGATAAAGGGACAAAAATGAGCTTTCAAGATGTTGCAGCTATTGTTAGTGCGTGGTTACTGGGCGTATTTACCCATGTCATTACTAATGATAGTTCAGCGAGAGCTTTATGTCGTATTGATTTACTTGAGTTTGAAAATATTTTTGAAGAATTGGCATTACAACTATGTAATCTTGGTCGTAGTGCAGGAAGTGATGCGAGTAAAGCTGAAGAGATTAAACAAATGTTAAGGCGATTAGATGTTAACCAAGCAGGGCTGTTTATAAAACATCCAGTATTAAAAGAGATTATTGATCAGAGCCTGGGATATATTTGGAGAATCAAAAAGAATTTAAATGATCAATCGGCTTGTTCAGCTGTATCTGTAGACTTGCTAATGCTATGGGGAGAGGGCATAGGGCATGATTACAAGGCAAAGAAAATAAGGGAAATTCGATCATTTCTTGATGCGAATTTTTTAGCGCGAATTTATATGCGATTTCAACCTCGGAAATGGAAAAATATGATTATTAAAATAATAAAGAGATATGTGCGTGGTTTTGTGGGAGCTATAGTATTACTGATAGCAAGTTGGATTTTTGCGTACTACGTAAAGAAAATTTTATCCAACCATATTTCTACAATTTCATATTTGTTTGAGCTTTTTGCTATTGTTATGATTGCCACTAGTTTGTATGGCAAACTGGGCTGGGAAATTCAAACTTGGCATGGTGATTCTCGAGAAGAAAAAGCAAATCGATTAATTTTTGATATTTTGTCATCCTTGAGTTATTTTCTTGCCACAACAGTTCTTTTTTTAAAACAGGTTAACTAAATTTCCAACTCGCTGCCAAATACATTAAAGCACCGTCTGAATGTGCTGCAAGCTGAAATCAAACTCGATCTGGCCGCTTTTGAATATGTCGATCAGGGGCCGCCACTTTTTGTTATCGGTGGCAGGTCATTAACAATTTTCACATAATTAATATCTTTACCCCTATATTTTGTTGCGCGCAATCAAATGAGCAGGAGCGCTTTTTAGAAGTTTTGAAAGAAACGGTTGAAAATTTTTAAAATGCGACCCGTTGTTTATTTTTTATAGCGGGCCTGTATTTTTATGGGGGATTTTTTGACTTTTATGCGGGATCTGGATTTGAGTAGTTTGTTTTCTATGGGGCTGTAGTTGCAACGAATATTACAGTCATGAGCATCTTCTTCTTCTTCCCATCCAACTCCTAATTCAGGAAATACATCCCAGGATGAAGAACAGCTATTAAGAGACCAAATTGTGCCATTTACATTTAATTTTTCTGGGCAGTCTCTTTCACACGTATGCATTTTACAGTGACATTCATCTTCGCTTAAATTTAGAGGAATAATTAAGCTCTCAGCATTGACACTTAAAAAAGCAAAGGAAAGA
>CAYUHH010000145.1:0-2302 GCA_964444435.1 uncultured Pseudomonadota bacterium
TCTATTGGGAAACCGTATGCTTTTTTGTTAATTTAATTACGCATAAGGTCTAATAAGTTCTTTAAGCTGACGAACTAATTTTAAAAGTTCCCCATCTTCCGACTCTCGAACGGTATCCTCTTTTTCCAATAACGCTACAAATGTTGGATCTACCCAACGAAGAATTAGACAAAGAATGCAAATCTTCATCTAATAAATTATACTTTTCACAATCAAACCTCATACCCTGTAAAACACCCAAAATTAACAATAAATATAGATACTTCATTTTTACCTCCTTGAATAATCTTTATTGAAATTAACCTATTTTATCAAAAAAAAACGCCAATCGAAAAATCGATTGGCGTTTGTACCCGAAAAAATCGGGCCTAAGTAGTGGTTAGATGGTAACTTTTATAAATACTTAAATCCTATATATAAATAAGTTTACCAGTGGCAAAAAAAAATGTCAAGTAAATAATATAACAATTTCAAAATTCTGCTTAAAAATCAAATAGAAACTGCCGGAAACGCACCAAAACAACACCAATAAGCCCTCTAAATAGTACTCTTCAGCAAAACATTGCTTCAAAGGCATAAAGGTTATATTAAACTTGTCCCTTTTGAATATTCATGGTAAAAACAACATATTGTACCACAAAGGTGAAAAAGGGTCGTTTTAATGAAAAAATCGGGTATTATACTGTTATTTACCATCTCATTCATATATCCTGAGCGCCCTTCTGTTAAAGTTGGAGGCTTTGTTCGAATGGATAGCGCAACTGATACACGCCAAGGAGTTGCGGGCCCAGATTGTTCATGTTATATCTATCCCAAAAAAATTGAATGTGATGATCAATGCGGTGACATCAATGCTCGAGGAAACTTCATATTTACGCCCGCCGTTACGCGATTACGCATCTCTGCAGATAGCCCAGAAATGAAGAATGTTAATATTTCAGGCCTTATAGAATTAGATTTTTATGCCTATTGCAGCGATATTTATGGAATTACACGCATGCGACATGCATTTCTCAAGGCTGAATGGGAAAATAAATCCCTTTTAGTAGGACAATACTGGCACCCTATTTATCCTATGCGTTGTTTTGCAGATACCGTCTCATTTAATGGAGGAACCCCCATTGAAACATATGCCCGTTATCCTCAAATTAGATTTGATTGGCACAAAGGAGCCTTGGGAGCAAAATTAACAGCGTATTCTCAATATCAATTTACCGATAAAGGACCCGATGGCTCAACACCTTTTTACATGCAAAACAGCATGACACCCGGACTTTTTGGGGCCGTTGAAATTAGAAAACCACGGTTTTTTGCTGGAGCAGGGGTTAACATGCAACGATTATTACCCGCCCTTTCAACAACCACTACTTCTACCAATGTCACCAAACGAACATATGTTTCAACAGATAAGCTTACGAGTTTAATAGGAACACTCTATTGTTCATTTGATATCAAAAAATTTCTTATTAAAACCAAAATTGCCGTTGGACAAAATGGGTATTCATTTGGCACCCTTGGCGGATATGCAGTCAACTGCTTAAACCCAACAACCGGCAAACGCTGTTTTGAAAACATTAACTTTGCGTCATGGTGGGGAGAACTGGTCTACCGCAAATACCAAAAGATTCACCCGGCTATTTTTGTTGGTATCACACGAAACTTAGGAACATCACATAACAAATGTATTTATCGTGATGATAATGAAAATCCTATTTTTTATGGATACGATTCAGAAATTCACCAAGTTTTACGCATTTCACCACGAATCAAAAGTAGTTTTAATTATGTACATATAGGAGTTGAAGCAGATTTTACAAAGGCGTGGTACGGTAAAATGAATGCGTATGGAGAACAAAAAAACACCTACCCAACAAGCAACATGCGAATATTAGTAGCAACATGGTATGCATTCTGAAACACTTTCACAATTCTTTAAAAGAAATTAAACTAAAAAAAAGCAAAAGGGAGATTATTGAAATGTTTAAAAATCGAATCGATGCAGCAAGACAACTTGCACAAAAAATTGAGCACCTTCAAGACCAACCTCAACTTCTTATTCTTGCTATTCCACGCGGTGGCGTTCCAGTGGGAGCGATTATAGCAGAAAAGCTAAAAGCCCCTCTTGATATTATATTCACTAAAAAAATTGGCGCTCCATTTAATCCTGAATTTGCAATCGGTGCAGTAACTCCAGAAACTTCATTTATTAATGTTCAATATGATAATCCAACCTATACCACGTTTCTTGAAACCGAAATTCCGCGACTACAATCATTATTAAAAGAACGAGCTCTTAAATATC
>CAYUHH010000146.1:0-2291 GCA_964444435.1 uncultured Pseudomonadota bacterium
AAAAAATAAAGTTTTTGCCATATCGCTCAAACCACGCGCAACCTTTGGAATGGCAGGAAAAAAAGGTGCAGCTGCTTGGTTCAATGAGGGCACCTCACAATTTGAAACAAACAGCAACAATATGATCATCGATAAAATTCTGAAAGAATGGAATAAAAAATTAGAGCACCTTGACCTCACCTGGAATCAAATGCACTCAAATGAACAGTTCTACCAATTTCCCCATATAAATAACTATAAATACGCCAGTGAACCATCAATTATCAATACGTCAAAAAACCCTTCAACCCCTGCTCAATTCGCAGAACGATTGGTAAAACTTCCTATTGCAAATCAAATTTTATTGGATATCACTGAAGAATATATCAATAAACAACTTCAAACTTCCCCAGAAAGTGATTTACTCATATGGGTCAGTCTCAGTTCTCTTGATAAAATTGGCCATATTTATGGCCCTCACAGTAAAGAGATTATTGATATGATTTATCAACTTGATAAACAAATCGAACAGTTCATAAACAAAGTAAACCATATAATTCCAGCAGAAGAGGTCCTTTATGTACTTACCGCCGACCATGGCGTCATGCCAATCACTGAACTTATAAAAAAAGAATTTCCACACGCTCAACGCCTTAATGAAAATAAAATTATCGACTCAATTAATGCGCAGATTAAAAATATATTTGGATATCAAAACGCAATTGTATCTCTTAAAATTCCTCACCTTATTTGCAATAAACAACTCATGAAAGAGTTGTCAAAAGAAAAAAAACAACAACTATTTTATCTTGTTAAAGATGAACTAAAAAAAACACCCGGCATAAAAAATGTGTACACAGAAAATGAGCTTCAATCCATGCACCCACAAGAAGGATCTCCTCAATGGCTCTTAAAAAACATGGTTTATCCAGGAAGAAGTGGCGATCTTTTAATTGAACTTGAACCACACATCATGATTAGTAAATACGAAGCAGGAACAAAACATAACAACCCTCAACCAGAAGTTACTCACGTACCACTTATCATGCATCAAGAAGGATCAATTGAAAAAAAAGTTTTTCCAGAAAAAGTATGGATGCCGCAACTTAATTCTACCATTGCAGAAATTTTAGAAATTCCACATGCATCACCACAGGCATTACAATCATTGCCTATTTCTTGAGAGCATCCAAAACAAATTGGCTCCACGTTTCAAATTGCGTTGTATCCGTAATTGAGGAAAGCTTAACCATATTCCCTTCCTTCAATTCAGAACGAACCGAAATATGAGGTGTTTTTCCTTTTAATAAAAATACAAACCCTAAATGAACTTGCCCAACACTATTAGAATCATCATTGACAATACCAATTGGTTCAAATTCAAACTCATCTTTGTAATTAACTTCTTCATGAAACTCACGATGAGCCCAATCAAAAATTGTAGATCCCAACAAATCTTCTTTACGAATGTGACCACCGATTCCAATACTCATTTTGCTCGCAAGACGCTGCTCTGATGCTGTTGATTTACGCTGTACAACAAAGATTTCATCGTCATGCATAAAAACAAGGTATGGAATGACTTGCTTGTATTTCGCATCACTTTCCATTGCCACACGAGAATGAAATTGACCATGATGTTCGATCGCCCACAAATACCAGTCATAATCTAACTGACGCAATCCATGCCATGCATCTTCATGTTGAAAAACAATGTCACGATTAATAACCAATATTTGTTCATCTTGAACAGTTAGTTGCGGTTGAGTAAATAGTTGTTTTTGCATGTTCACTTCCCTGTCGCAAGCTCTTTGTTTGGTAAACCATATTCTATTACATATAAAATTGCAAGTACAATGAAAAGGCCTTGTATTACCAAGGCCTTCGCTATCACTCATCTCCCATTCCATCGCACTGCTTAATAACAAAGATGATAAAGAAACATTAGAACAAGAATAAAAAAATAACAAGTCTTTCATCGTATTAAAAATCTTACATTCTCACTCAGTCTGTTATACTTATATAAAATTCAAATAATCTCTTAATCAAAAAATTAAGGATTTCTCATGAAAAAATTAACGATTACAGAAATATGGATTATTGGTCTTGCCATTTTTTCAATGCTGTTTGGAGCGGGCAATATTATGCTCGCAATCAATGTTGGCATGCGTGCTGGCTTACATTTTAGTTGGGCAAATTTCGCATTTTTACTCAGCGCTGTCGTCATGCCTATTGCTGGACTCGTTGGGGTTATTCTTTTTAATGGAAATTACAATTCGAAAAAAGTAAGTAGCAAAATCTATCATTATCTG
>CAYUHH010000147.1:0-2286 GCA_964444435.1 uncultured Pseudomonadota bacterium
TATTTATTGTGCGAGTGATTTAACCGTTTTTTTAAGGGCATCTTTATTTGCGCCACTGATCGTTTCTTTTTTAATTCCATTTTCAAATGATGCAAACATTGGAACACCTTTGACATTATATTCTTTTGCAAGATCTTGATTATCGGTGATTTCAACTTCGAGGAATTGAACTTTGTCCCCATATTTTTTTGAAAGTTCTTCATAATCAGGTGCAATCAATTTGCAGAAACTGCACCAGTCACCATAAAATTTAACGATTACTTTTTTGTTGTCTTTGATTGTCTTTTCAAATTCTTTTTTATCGTTAACTTTGATGATTTTTGTTTTTTTGGTTGGTTGAACTGCGTCTTTTTTTTCGTAAGTTAACTTTTTAAGTTCTTCATGAATTTTTTCTTCATTAAATCCGAGAATTTTTCCCTTGTCTTTACCCTTTTCAAAGATGATAAAAGTTGGAAGTCCTTGAATTTTAAACTTATCTTTAATATCACCATCTTTTTCGAGATCTACACTGAAGAATTTTACTTCAGGATATTTTTCTATCATGCGGGCATAAGGCTCGGCTGATATTTTACATGCCACGCACCATTCTGTAGAAAATTTAACAATGGCTTTATCATATCCTTTGAGGTCTTTAAATTCGGTGATTTCTTCTACGGTAATATTGACAGGGTTACTTTGTTCGGTGGATGTTTTTTTTGTTGAATCTTCTAATGAAGTATTGAAGCAACCAGGAAGTAAAAAGGTGAGAGAGAGAAGTATTGTTTGTTTTTTCATATGATCTCCTTTGATAATGAAATATACATTTTTGAATATAGTGAATAGTTCTTATTAATACAATAAAAAAGGGAGCCTCTTTTTCAAGACTCCCCGATATTTTACAACCAAATCTTTAGAGAGCATCTACACGTGACATAATCTGATTTTTAGTTTGGCCATCAAATCCAACAATTTTTGAGCCAACAATTTTTCCATCTTTAAAAATAGCAAATGTTGGGAACATGCGTGCATATTTGAGGGCTACTTGTCGTCCTCGTTGAAAATTAACAGTGATAAAGTTTACGCTGCTGTACTTATTGTCAGCTGCCAATGAATTGAACATTGGGCCGCTTGCCTTACAAGGGGGACAGTTATCCATATAAAATTTTACAACAGATACGCCGGATTTAATTTTAGCATTAAATTGATTAAGATTATTAATTTCTACCACACTTGAATACAGTTGTGTCGATGCTAATACGACCAACAATAAAGAACGTTTCAAGAACATATAAATGTCTCCCTGCCGTTAAAATAAACTATATCTTTAAGTTTATCTCTTTCTAAGGGGAAGGCAACTCAATGAAAAAACGCCAAATGCATAATACTATTTGTATTTATTTGTAGATATCGCAGCCATCTTGGAATGTAAAATTATTGACGGTTAGGTTAGTGATATCAATGCCTAACGAGCATAATTTCTGTGCGCAGGGTGTTATGCTTCCATATGCGAAAATATCGTTAAGGTTTTGGGGCAAGCAGTTCTTAAGATCAACGAAAATAGAAGGGCTTGCGGTAGTTCCATTGCTTGCTCGATTTAAATTTATTCCTTCTAATTTTGTTTTATCATCAGGCAATTGGATGGAGTTTAAGGTGCAGCTTAGAAAATTTGTATTTTGCATGCTTTTAACGGTTGAAAAATCGACATTTTGTATATTAGCGACAGCAAAAGAACTACCTGTAAAATCTGCGCCATCCACATTATTAGTGAACGTATCATTTACAATGTTTATGTTCGGCATATTACAGTTTTGCATAGATACATTTTTGAGATTTGCGTTAAAAAAGCTTTGCCGGTTACTTTTTGAATTAGTGTTTTTGCTGGAATCGATATCATCAAGAATAGCACCCTCGAGATTTACTTTTTCTTCAAATGTTGATTTGCTTAATTTTGTTCCGGTTAAATCTGAATTTTTTGCACTTGATATGAGAAGGCCTTGGAGGTCAGCTCCTCTTAGGCAGCAGTTATTACAAATGCCCTTGTTTTTTAATTTCTCAATATTGTTTTTGACAAGGGTTTCATAATTTGATGTTTGGCAGACAGCTTGAGCGTACATTTTGATGGTTAAAAGAGTGAAGATAAGGAAAAAAAATTTCATGGGGGTCCTCCATTTTCTTCAATTATAGTGTATTGAGGTTTAATTTTTCAATTGTTTCTTTATGGAGCGGAGAGAGAGATTAAACTTAATTTATTTTTCTGTGATTTTTTTACGATAATCAGATTTTTAAATTCAATAAGATCTTTTTTTT
>CAYUHH010000148.1:0-2265 GCA_964444435.1 uncultured Pseudomonadota bacterium
AAAATTTTGTATTTTTTTTCATGATAAAAACCTTTTTTTGAAATAATATGTGATTTAAGGGAAAACAACCTCTTTCACTCTTAGTTTACTAAAAAAAATAAACAATGCATAGTAGCATTTGTACTTTTTATCAAATAGTTAGAAAAATTGACAAAAATCGAAGAAAACAGCTTTTTGTTGAGTGTCTAAAAAGACTTCTAGTCGGCAAACACGCACAATTAAGAGAATTGCTCTGAAGTTTACAAATAGAAAAGAGTTGTCCGGGGATTTAAGCATTAAAAATGAAAGAATTAAGTAGATTTGAGTCTTTCAACCTTCCATCGTTAATTTAATACTCAAAGTCACCATTTTCAAACTTAGTAAGATCACGTTCAAAATTAAGAAAAATGGTCCCGGTTGGGCCGTTTCTTTGCTTGCTAACAATCAATTCTGCTAATGCAGGATTTTCTGTTTCAGGATTGTAGACAACATCTCGATATAAAAACATAATAACATCGGCATCCTGTTCCAATGCTCCTGATTCACGTAAATCTGACATCATTGGTCGTTTATCAACACGACTTTCAACTGCACGCGATAATTGTGAAAGCGCTAAAATTGGAACACGGAGTTCTTTTGACAAACCTTTGAGCGATCGAGAAATTTCAGAAACCTCTTGATGGCGATTTTCATGTCGTTGTGTTGAATGCAACAGTTGTAAGTAATCAAGAATAACAACATCAACATTATGCGCCGCCTTAAGTTTGCGCGCCTTTGATCGAATATCCATAATGCTTAATCCAGCAGAATCATCGATAAATAACTTTAATTCTGCCAATCGTGCGGCAGCATTGGTTAATTCAACCCATTCTTCAGAGCTGATAGTCGCATTACGTATCTTTTGAAGAGGAATGCCTGATTCAGACGACAAGATTCTCAGTATTAATTGTTCAGCAGGCATCTCAAGGGAAAAAAACCCCACAGAAAACCCTTCTTGAGCACAATTAAGCGCCATATTTAACGCAAACGCGGTCTTTCCCATAGAAGGACGAGCCGCTAAAATTAGGAAATCACCCTTTTGCAACCCTGAAGACAACTTATCAAATTGCGAAAATGCAGTTGGAATGCCCGTAATGCCCTTGCTGTGACTTTTAACTTCCGAAAGATGCTTGAAAGTTTTTTTCAACCAAATATCAAGCTGAATAAAGTTCTGTGTTGCTTGTTTATTAGAAACATCAAAAATAGCTTTTTCTGCTCGATCAATAATGGCAGGAAGTGTATCTTCTTTTGGCTGATAACAATTTTGAATAATTTCTGTTGCGGAAATAATGAGCTCACGTAAAACAGACTTCTCTTTAACGATCTTTGCGTGTTGTTCAATAAGCCCAACTTCAGGAATATCTTCCTGTAGAGATACAATATAAAGAACCCCTCCGATACTATCCAATATATTTCGCTTAGAAAGTTCATCTTGTAATGTAACCATATCGATGCGTTTCATTGCATTAACAAGATGGGTCATCACTTCAAAAATAATTTGGTTTGGTGGATGATAAAAATCTTCAGGCCGCAAGACTTCGACAGCTTGCGCAAAAGTCTGATCATTCAGTAATATTGCACCTAAGACAGCCTTTTCAGCGTCCATATTAGCGGGCAATTTTTTACCTAAAAAAGAATGTTCTGTTAATGCGCCGTAAGCTCTCACTTTTTGCATGGAAATATGTTTTTCACCTTTTTTCAATTACTCTGCAGTAATTTTTAATGACATTTTTGGTTGGAGACTATTTGAAAGTTTTACAATAATGTCATAGGTTCCACGCTCTTTAATTGATTTATCAAAAAGTATTTGGCTTTTTGATACCTTGACGCCTTCTTTTCCAAGCAAATCTGCAATTTCTTGAGGATTAATAGAACCATAAAGTTTGCCGTTATCATGCATTTTACGTTTCAATGAAAGTTTTAGCTTCGTAATTTTTTCAGCAAGCATAGATGTCTTGCTTGCAATTGCTTTCTTTCTATTTTCAACTTCAATAAACTTTTTGCTATACAATGCTTCATTAGCAGGAGTTACTTGAACTGCTAACTTTTGAGGAAATAGATAATTTTGCGCATAGCCATCTTTAACTTTAAGAATTTCACCTGCAAATCCGATTTTTTCAATATCTTTAAGCAAATAAACTTTCATAAAACGATCCTTGTTATTTTATTCGTGTACGATTGGTATTAAGTATAAAAGAAAAGCGACTGAATGAAAACTTAAATATAACAACGCCTAATGCAAACTCC
>CAYUHH010000149.1:0-2255 GCA_964444435.1 uncultured Pseudomonadota bacterium
TCCCCAGAAAAACTTGAAGATTTAAGCCATGAAGAACTTCTTAAAAATTTAAAAGTCGACTGCACCTCCATCCTTAACAATGCTCAAGATAATAAAGAATATGGATGTTTATTAGTAGGTAATGGAAATAGCTTAATTGACATCATTCAACCAACAACTAAAGAATAAGAATATTTATCCTATTTTTTCCCATTTGCCACCATCATTAAGCCATAGATAATGAGCAATTTGCCGTTGCTTCTCATTAAAGCTCAATTCTAATCCATCAAATTTATACTTGTTTAATTTTTCAAACCAAGAGCTAATAGCATCACGATTCAACGAAGAAACCCCATCTATTGCCGCAAGAAGAAACCGTGCATTAATATACGCTTCTAATGATTGTGTTGTCATCAATTCTTCTGGCATATATATGCGAAGATCTTTTTTATAATCATCAACAATACTTAACGTACTAAAAAGAGGGCTGGGAACAGTCTCCGTCTTCATCATTGTCAACCCACGTTTACTCAAAAACTTTAAAACATCTATTGGCAACATTGAGGTGCCAAAAAGAGAAACACCATTTAAAATATCTAAATTCATTGAGCGTATAAATGCTTCAGTTTGATATTGATTAATAAAGAAAAAAATCCCTCCTGGGTGAAAATCGGATAATTGTTGAGCCGCTTTTCTATTTATTAATGCGTTTTGTTGATAAGAAATAGCAAGAATCTCTGAACCTTTAAATGCAGCAAGCTTTTCCCTCGCACTCTTCAAAACCAATCGCCCAAACTCACTATCTTCATACAAAATAGCAAAATGCTTTATCCCTAAATTAAAACACGCTTGATTAACCAAAACGGTCAATTCCAAATCATACGAAACTCTAAAATTAATAAAATTAAACGCATCAACCTGACGAAACTGTAAAGCACCAGAATAAGGAAATAACATGAGAAAATTATATTTTTTTATGGTCTTCATTGCAGACAATAAAGGACCGGTTCCACTACAAGTAATCAATACATTGGTTTTAAATTCTTGATAAAGATCTTCCATACATTGTTTAGTTAAATGATCACTATACTTGCCATCAAGAGCAACCAAACGAATAAACCTACCTTTTACGCCACCATTTTGTATGTTCAATTTATTAAAGGCAAGCATTAAACCTTTGAGTAAACGTTCCCCCTTGAATGCATTCATTGAGCTGAGATCAAGCGTACAACCCACAACTAGTTCATCCTCATGGTTAATAGAGACATCTTTAATTGGTTTTAGAAAAGTTGTTCGTTTCTTTAATAATTCATTCTTCTTTTCTTTAGTTATTTTTTGCCCCGTACGAGCATTGCGATATTTCTTTTCAAAAAACCCTTCTTGTCGAACATCACGAGAATATAAGGTTATCGTCCAATCAAATACATCTGGTGCGGCATCTAAAATTACAAACGAATCATAAAAAAAATGGTATAACGACTGCATTCGCTTATCTGGACATGAAAACAATCGCCATGTTGAAACACCTTGTTGCGGCAAATCAAAATCCAACCCTTCATTTTCACGATAAGTAAAGCCAGGATTTTCAGAACATATTTGTGTTTTTAATTGAGGACGAGGTTCAAGGGCAAAGGAATTAAAACCCTCGTATGAAAATAAAAATTCCGCATCTTCTTGATGGGCATCCTTATAATCTAACCATAAACTATGTGGTAATTGAGAAAACAAATCATCAAGGTCCTTTTCAAGAGACACAGAATTATCTTTCAAAATTTTTAATTCATGGGCAGTGCTAAAATCATGCCAATATTGATCTCGCTCATACGTTCCACTTAAATAAATTACATTATCTTTATTATGAACAATCAAATGAAAAAGAAGAGAAAGTAATTCAACACTATGAACACCCGTAACAACATTTCCCAATAAAACCAGATAACAATCTTTTTTTAATGTTAAGTTTTGATCAATAATACCCTCTTTATAAAGTTCATTTAAACTACGACCAAATGTATGAATGTCGCCCAACAAATCACCAAAAACAATAAACTTTTTAGGTTTATCTATTTTCATTCTGTTATCAAGATTTTTTACAACCTTTTTCGCCTGAGAAAGTAAAAATCCAAATTCAATAAAAAATTTTTCTCGCTCATCAGTATGCTTACCAAGCCAAGAAGTAGGAGAATACCAATGACGAAGAAATTTTTCATAATATGAACGATAGTTAGGGTTTAACGTATTTTTATTTGTAAATTGAGGTGATTCCTCATGTAATG
>CAYUHH010000150.1:0-2250 GCA_964444435.1 uncultured Pseudomonadota bacterium
CTATCGAAAGATACGTGTAAGTCTCAAGGAGATTGTCAAAATTAATTAAGAAATAGATTCTTTACGATAATAATGATGCTTAAAAGTATTAAAATAATTCCGGCAAAGGTATTAATAATAATTGGAGCTTGGTTGCCAATTTTTTCTTTTGCCCAATTGGTGGTATTAATGATGAATATCCACCATAATATTTCACCCAAAAAAAGACCTGAGATAATCATGGCGCTTGTGCTGAGGAAGCCGTTTGCTGTAACGTTGAGTGCGGTTAAGATAGTGGTCATGAAAAAGAGCGTTCCGGGGTTAAAGATTGCAAGGAAGAATCCCAGAGAAAAACTTTTGATGAAAGGTAATTTTCCGACAGACGTTTTTGATAATTTGGGCGGTTTAAGTAAAATTCGTAAAGCAATAATAAAAAGTATCAGTGCTGCTAATAGTTGAAAATAGTGTCCATGTTTGTTAAGAAATTCTGCGATGAATGAGATGCCAAATGCTGCGATAGAGCTGTAAAATATATCAGCTAAAACACTGCCAATAGCAGGTATTACGGCTCTTTTTTTGCCATATTGTGCTGTTTTGCGAATGATGACAATGGTGAGTGGTCCAATAGGCAGACACATTGTGAACCCCGCAAGAATGCTCTTGAAAAAGGGCAAAAGATTAATCATGGAGTCTCCATTTAAATTAGGACGCTGGTTCAGCAATTTTTATAACGTTGTTATTATCATCAAGAACCAGGCAGTCTTTATATTTTTTATCTTTATGTTCATTAAGAATTTCTTTGCATTTGTTTTCTATAGCACTTTTTTCGTTAGTGGTTTTTGGTGATAAGTCGCTAAGTAAATTTAAATACGTGCTGTTAAGTTTAGCTGTGCCGCCGTCTGTTTTAATTTTGCTTATTTCTATTGTGCCTGTGGTGTTGGGATAAACTTTAAATGTTGTTCCAAGAGCTGTCTGAAGGCTTGCGAGACATATTATTAAAATGAGATAACGCATGATTTTTCTCCATTTTTATATTTTTATTAGTGTATCTTTTTTTCCTATTTGAAAACAATGGTTTGGTAATAGTTGTCGTTATTGTTTTAATATTCCTTGCTTTACGTGGTGAAAATTGTAAAAACTAGAGTAATACATTGTTAAGAAGGAACGTATTTATGAATAGTTTGAAGATGCAATTTGTGCTCATTGCACTTACCTGTATTGTTTTATCAGTTTTGGTGATTCCGCTTACCAGTCGTTTTTCTTCTACGGATCCTTTTGTTGCGATTGAATATGTGATACCAGAACAGCAGAAATCTGTTAATTTTGCTCGGGTTGAAACAGGTTTTATTGTAACGGATGTTTTAGATTTTGATACTCGCGAGAATGAATTTAAAGTTGATGCGGTTATTTGGTTCTCATTTGATCCTTCAAAGATCTCGCTTGAAACAATTGATAAATTCACCTTTTTAAATGGTTCAATTGAATCGAAATCTGCTCCATCTACCGAGTTGTTACACAATCGTATTTTGGCTAAGTATTCTATTCGTGTTTCGTTTTCAACCGTTTTAGATTATAAGCTTTTTCCAGTGGATGATCATCGCATTGTGTTAACGTTGGTTAATAAACAGGTTTCACCAGATGAAATGATATATGAGGTAAAAGGAGCGGATTTTATTGTTTCTTCCCAGATTCGTGTGCATGGCTGGGAGTTTTGCGATAAATATGTGGAATATGGATACATAGAAATAAAAATACAAAAAGGAAAGGTTATTCAGTATCCGGTTGTTGTTTTTGAGTTAGATTTTAAGAAAATTGGTTTTGGTGGCGTTATGCCGGTATTTGTTCCATTGATGATTATGTTTTTTATGGCGATGATCTGTTTTTCTCTTATTGCGATTGGGCGAAGTGACGCTGCATTGTCGATATCATTAGCTAATGAGTCTGTGATGATCGGATATCTTTTTGTATTACAAAATCTTGTTCCCCGTGTGGGATATTTTACGTTTGCTAACTATATCTTTGTTTTTGTGTTTATGGTGAGTTTTTTGGCATTAACGATTAGTATTTTTGTATATAAAACAAAAAAAGTACCGCGTTGGTTATATTGGTTTAATAATATTGTGGTTCCATTATTATATCTACTTCTTTTTGTGATTGTTTATATCTTTTTATATGTTTTTCCAGAGGGAATATAAATGAAGAAATTGTGTGAATTTATAATACTCTGTGCAGTTTTTACCGTGTATCCCTTTTCACTTGATTATCTGAATA
>CAYUHH010000151.1:0-2231 GCA_964444435.1 uncultured Pseudomonadota bacterium
TGATAGGCTGGATGTGTAAGCACAGCAATGTGTTCAGCTAACCAGTACTAATAGGTCGAATGTTTTAACTTCTAATATTCTAAGTCTTAAAAGATTTTCTGATAGATTTTGATAATGTGTATTTTTGAATTACAAACATGATCACAAGATGAAATTTTTAAAAATTTCCTGGTGGGTATAGCTGTGAGGTCACACCCGTTCCCATTCCGAACACGGTAGTTAAGCTTACAGCGTCGATGATACTTGGCTGGAGACGGCCTGGGAAAGCAGATACTGCCAGGTTTAAATTGAGCTCTGAAGAAATTCAGGGCTCTTTTTTTTGTGGTTTTCATAGGTTGTGGTTAATAAACCGTTAAGTTTAAGGATTTTTGAAATAAAAAGGTATTGGTTATCTATTGTTTTGTTGGGTGCTTCGTTGTTCCCAAGAGAAGAAAGCTCCGTATGGAAATGGAAATTGTGAGGTTAAGAAATGGGCATTATTACAAGAGGTGATTAATCAAATTACCATTAGCTAAGACTTTACGTCGACGATTGCTTAAACTAGGTGCTATGAACAGTTTTTAGAAAAGTCTGGATTAGATCAAGTCCTAGGCGGTGAGTTACGGCTTCTTTTAGGTGGTGCAAGTGCCGTTGATCGTTGTTTTTGTGATATTTACGCTAAATTGCCGGCATCATGTCAATTTGTGATGTTACGAAGACAGTTTATTTTGGAAACTATATTACAAAGAGAGTCATAGGCCCTTGTTGAATTGCAATTGCTCAATTTTCTTGAACTTTAATCGGTTCGCAACGGGGCAGAGAATTGGTAGCGAGGTGGAAGAAGATACCTGGAGATAGGGCTGGAGTTGAGTTTGTCCTGAGCAAGGTTGAAGGAGCTTGGGAGGGCAGATGCCGTCAGGTTTAAATTGAGCTTTGAAGAAATTCGGGGCGTTTTTTTGTCTAAAAAATAAAGTTTTTGACTTTTATGAAGTGGTCGCTAATTTTTTTTTATCGTTCATCTAAATAGAACGAAATTAAAAAGGCAGAATATTTTATGGCCCTTGTTGGAGGACCTGACTTATCGAAGATTCAAGAGCAGATTGAAAGAGATATTACAAGTCGTATGGATTAGTAGCATTTAAGTATGGACAATTTGTCGATTTCGCTTCGTTATTTTGGTTATAAACTTTAGACATTTCTTCGATAATTTTTAGAGGGGAAAGGTTGCATGAGCGAGCTTTCTCAAGAACAGGGAGAAAAAGGGGATTTTTGGTGCCACGGACCCGGTTAAGGGCCCGATCAAGTTCTTTTGAGTCAGTTGAAGGACATTTTGCTTTTCGTAAAAGTTCCGCACAACGAGCATGAGAATTCCGTTCAAAAAATTCGCCTTCGATTAGTAGCAACATTGGTGCCATCCATCCTATAAGATACGAGACGTTTTGTATGTCATAGTAATCGAGTGCCGACAGTCCTCGTTTATCTTTTATTTGTACATTGGCACCGTGTTCAATGAGCATTTGGACAATTGTATCGAATCCGGTTATAGTTGCCAGCATTAGAGGTGTCGAGCTATCTTTATCAGGTGTATTTGCTTTGGTTTTGTCAGTCATTGAGAATGAAATGTCTTTTTCGAGTTTTGCTATAATTTCATCAAATTTGCGATTAAGGAATTCTTTATCACATTCAAATTTATCTTTTTCTGTTAATTGATTATATTTTTCCTCTGAAATATGATGTTCTCCTACTTCACATGCGCAATAAATACGATTCGAAGCATACTTTATAAGGTTAACTAGATCAGACGTTTGAGCATAGCTTGCCATTGTATAAAAAATAATGATGCTTAATAATCTTTTTTTATTCATAAAAATTCCTAAACAGATAAAATACTTATTATTATTAATAGTCTACCTGCTGGGGCCTGTTTTGTCTAGCGTGCATTGGCTTGTTTCAGGCTGTTTTTTAGATAAAGTTAAGTTGTCACATTAGTTTTTGGTAATGTCGTGTATTTTACAATAAAGATCACAGTTGTAAGAAAAATGTGACCTTTATTTGTAGCCGTATTCAAAAAAATTGATACATGAACAGATAAAATGTCATGGGATAGAGCCATTCGGTTTTTTGAAGGTACAACGAGACCTTATTTTTTTCAAAAGTGGCCCCATTCGATGGGGGTGTTTTACAGGGTGCAATTATGGTAATTGGCGACTGATTTATCGATTTTATTCTTTATGACCTGAATACCCCATGGT
>CAYUHH010000152.1:0-2181 GCA_964444435.1 uncultured Pseudomonadota bacterium
AAATCTTGTAACCTAAAATAGCTATCGATCTTGCGATCATGTCCAGTTATCTTAAAAAGCAATTTAAAGACTTGGTAGATTTTATTTATTTTCATGATAAACTTTTAATATTTTAAAATATCAAATATTTTTTGCGTTTATGGTGTTTGTGAGTACTTTTAATAACACGCTATATGAAGGTAAGCGATCATCTGTAATATCAGTCATTGTCGCTTCCGAAAGCTGTGTAATTTTTTCATTTTTTCCCCCTCGTTTTGTTACTTCATCCTTACATATTTAAATCTTTGAATTATTTTTATCCAAAGAATCCTTTGACTTTTTGCCTTACCTGTTTTACGAATATACTACCCTTACCAAGACCATTATCATTGGCTGATGAATAGATTTCCATATTATCAATTTTTTCTTTCTTTATATGCTCACACTTACGAGCACTAAGTGTAAGACTTAATCCTTTTTTATCAATTTTAATTGGCTTCATTCCAAATTTTTTAACAAATTCTTTTAGAGTATTTTCGGTATATCCCCATTTATGTATACCAAAATGCCCGATATATACTTCTGATTCCAACATTGTTTCACCAAATATGTTATCAAGAAATGTATCAAAATTAAATTTAAAATATCTGCATAATATTTTATGAAAATTTGGCACACCAATAGTTATAATGCCCCCCATTTTAAGCATTCTAACCCATTCATAAAAAATAATAAATCTAAGATATTTATCAAAATGTTCCAATATTCCTTCAGCTAATATCTCATCAATTGAATAATCAGCATATTGGAAAGGTAAACTTATATCGTGTAATAAATCGGGTTCAACCCCTGCCACCGAATCAACGTTAATCCATCCTTCAAGCTTTTTACTTCCACATCCTAAATTTAATTTCATCTAATTCCCCTTTAATATTTGTTTTATACTTAAGGAATGCTGGGATTTTCATTCTTTTGACATGACCCCCCTAAACACAAAAAACAACCCCATCTCCTGAGATTGCTTTATAGTTATCCTAAATATCCTATCATTCTCCACCCCTTTGTGGCAATAATATATTATACTGCCAAATAAATATATGAGCAACAAAAAACCTATAAGATAAACTGGGCTTTTTAAAAACAAGCTTTGCGTTTTAAGCTTATTAGTTCAACATAACTAATTTTTTTTTGGATTTACACTTTCGCTTTTTTCTAATAAATCTATGGGGTTTTTATGTGGAGGAAAACAATATGAAAATGTAGTTTTTCCAGCAGCGTTTGCTATAGCAAAATCTCCTGCCTGGATAATATCCATGCCGATTAAAACATCTACATTCCCCATTAATTTGCCCTCTGAAACCTTAACACTTGTAATACAAACATGGTTTGGTAGTCTGATATCAACAAAATAAGTATTAACTCGCTTTTCACCGTGTACGCCACGAGCCATTATTTTGCCTGTAGGTGGCAAAGATACTTTTTTTACAACATTTTCTGTTATAACAGAATTTGTTGCTCCAGTATCCCATATGGCTTTAAAAGGAAAAAATTGTTTTTCTGGAAGGGGATTTGTTGCTAATGGCAAACCTATCTCACAATCAGTAATAAGTACATTTGTTATCCCATTATATGCTGTCCTGAATGCATGATGAAAAATTTTGTTTTTCATTAAAAATAGACCATTGAAAAAAACCTCTGCACCACATCTTTTTTATCTGTTGATATTTTTTGTATCAAAAATGTTCCTGTTTTATATTCTTTAGATGTCTCCTTTAGTGCCTCCTCTTGAGAGCCATAGTTGCCCACTACTTCTTCACCTATAATCACAATAAATCTATTAAGAAATAACTTTAATAGGTTCTTATTGTTTTTTAGGAAATAATTGTACTCTTTCTCTAATGCCATTTTTAACCTCTTTAATTAATTATGCCACTTTTTTTTAAAATTATAAGCAATTTAGTGAGCGTGTTTATGTATATATAAGGGTATGGGCTGGGGGTGGTATGGGTCTTTACTGAGTTTTTAAAATATACACAAAAAAAACTGACTTTTAGTTTGGAGAGTACCCCTTATATTGACCATCTGATCCATAATAAGTAGTCTGACTACCATTCTTTTGAGTATATCCTTGATAAGTGCCATCCGCCCCATAACGACTTGACTCATTATCCTGAGAATAACCTCTATATTGACCATCAGAAC
>CAYUHH010000153.1:0-2143 GCA_964444435.1 uncultured Pseudomonadota bacterium
ACATATCGCTTAATGTTTGGATAATAACGTCATAATCATAAAAATCTTTAATCATGTTGGGTTAAATTCCTCGAAGCTAGCTTCGTAATCGTTATATTTGCCCATCTAGGCTTACGTTTTCGCCAAGGTTTCTCTGTGCAGGCAGGATGAGTGCGCTCGTGGTGAGCTAAGTTGAACCCTACTAGCGTTAATTCCTGCAATTAAAAGTTGCATTTAAGTTGTTAATTATGGTGGTGCGCAGGAAGCATTGTGAATAGATTGCCAAACTTGAGCAACTAAATTTCTAACTCGCTGCCAAATGAATGAAAACACCGTCTGAATGTGCTGCAAGCTGAAATCAAACTCAACCTTTCCGCTTCTGAACATGTCTATCAGGGATCGCCAGTTATTTCTAAATGAACTAGTTGGCTGACTTTTTTTATATGATATTTCCCTAAAAATTTTTGAATAATCTTTAATCGTCACTAAGGTTTTGGTATACAGGTCATCAGTAGTATAGAGAATATTTCTTGTGGTCGTATGCGGTTTAGAGAAAACTTTTATGTGAAAAAGATCCCCGAGCTGTTTCGCCCGGGGATTAGTGTCTTCTCTATTTTAAGCAACTCGTTTTAAAATCCACCGTGCAATTGATTGTAAAATAATTGGTGACATGGTTTCTTGCAAAGCGCCATATTTTGCCAAAGCTCCTGTTTTACACGTTTGGAACCAGTGGTTCACATTTGGCATTTCGAGTGCCTTAATCTTAGGTCAAAGATACCCTTCATTTTTCAATTATTTTATTTAATATTTTGCTGACAGGCAAAATATTTTAACCACACAGTCAAGCGGAACGCTTGCCAGTCCAGATGGAATCTGGTCGATTAAACTGAAAGTTTAAATTAAGTTGGAAGGCGATAATGAAGCAAACTTCCAGTTTGATTGGCCAACATCTGTTGGATCGACAAGCAAACTTTTTATCAAAGATTTGCTCGCCCAAACCTTTAATTATTAAAGGGCGCCAACAGTTCCTTTGGATCCCTGCGTTTGAAATCCCGGTACTCGCCTTCGTTTTTTCATAAAAACTCGGCTCATCCGCTCGTCAAACGCGCGGCATTTTTTACTTAATAAAGATGCCGGCAAGCTTGATGTGGACTGCGGCCGAAGGCGAGTGTCCATCCGAACTGCGGAGCAATGAGGACGTAAGTAATTCAAGCGCAGGCAATCCAACAGCATGTTGGCGCCTTGTTTTAAAAGGGGTGGGCGTGCACCCCTTTTATGTCGAAAGGCAATTTATTAAAAAAGATGTTGATATATTCCAATTATCTTCGAATTACGAACCAATCAGGACGTAGGCAGTTCAAGCGCAGGCAATCCAATATGCTATAAAGCAGTACTTTGTTAGGCCCCATAAAGCAATATTTTTTTGTGTTCATCATGAGCAGCTCAAAGGATGTGGGCAGTCGAATCGGATCAAGGTTATCGATTTTGTTGCATGGATTGACGATATATCAATCAGCCAATGATTTATTTTGCGTTTATTACATTTTGAAAACTTTGCTCCATTGTTTTGGGCTTGTTTTAATTTGCCGATAGTTCTTTTGGCGGCTGAAATGGTCGCTCGGCGTTGATGTTCAATTCTTTTCTTGAAAAGTGTTGACTTTTGATAATGGCTTATTTTATATTTGTAATAAGTAGATTGTGTTTTGACTTTTGAAACGAACCGAGAAAGGAGGCTGGGACTGTTAAATAAGTGAAAAAGTCGAAAAGTGGAGTTTTTGAATCAAAAAGTGGAGAAAAAATGAAGAAATTAATTGGATTATTATTAATTTTAAGCATGAGCTTGAATGTTTTTGGTGCGGATAAGGTTGCCAAAGCTAAATTATTGCTTTGTGTTAAAGCTTCGTCTAGCGCTACCATGGGTATGATTCCAGGCTATTTAAATAAGGCTGCGGATGCGGTTATAAATGATACAAGTGCGGATGTAAAGGCCAAACAAGCGGCAGAGTTTGTAAAAATGGTGGTAAACGATGATTATATTCCTTCTGTTTTAAAAGCTAAGCTTCCGGCTGGGTTGACTGTTAAGCATAATTTAAGAAAAAAAGTTTTTGTTCCACTTTGTAAACAAGCTGTCGGTGAAGTTTGCAAAAATGGTGTATGCAATAAG
>CAYUHH010000154.1:0-2114 GCA_964444435.1 uncultured Pseudomonadota bacterium
CATAGCAAAAGTCTTATGGCTACGCGGTCAAGCAGCATGCTTGCCGGATCCAGCAGGATGCTGGCCGATCCAACTGGAGATTGGTCGATTAAACTGAAAATTTACGCGACCAGCAATCTTTGATACGGTCCCTCAAGAAGCCAACGAAGAATAGGGGAAATGGCCGCAAAACCATTTACTAAAGTTTACTCAAAAATAAAAAACAAAGCATAAAAAGCTTCCTTTTTTACGCTATTCGACCTTTTAATTAATAAACATTCATTAAGTTGAATTTTCAACTTCAGCACCCTATCATCAAACATATGAAAATACCACTTGCTCTCATATTCATTATTTCAACCCTGTCCGGATATGATCTCGAAAAATTAGAACAACTCGTCATTGAGCATTTCACGCCAAAGCATCCAGGATTCACCTATTCGCGACATCTCTCACTGGGAGGATGCTGCAGCAAAATGTTCATTTACTACCTCAGAGTCTTTACGCATCATTCTTCAATAATAAAGATCGTCGAAAGACGCCCATATCTTCTCGCACCAACAGGACTTATTTATTCACACCACCTTACTTTTGGTGGAAAAATTGGAACTATTCGAGCAACTTTTGTCCAAAAAATAGCCTTTAATCAAACAAAAAAAATCATTTATGCCTACGACGACATAGGAAAGACCTTCTCAATCGCCAAATCAGACGACCGCATTAACTAGCAATCAAATATTGACAAACTGCACATTTTTGATATGCTGGTAATAAGATGAAATTGACTTAAGTTGAGATAACTGGAGGTCAAGAATAGAGGTTAAAATGGAGGTTAAAATGGCTAAAACATGGCTCATTGCAAGCACATTCCTTTTTGCTAGCTCATTGTTCGCAATGGGAAAAAGCGAAATTACAAAGCTCAAAACAACCCTTCACGAACAATCTCGCGTTATTTACAGCGCAGCAACCACTGCAGAAGCTCAACTGGCAACTATTGAAGAAGCTCAAACTATTATCAAAAAATTTATCGAAGCTGAATCATCAGGCAAAACAAGCGAACACCTTTTTGTTGGCATAAGATTTGAAAACGTTGTAATTACGGAAAGCACACGTGCTCATATCATGCAAAAATTAGAAGAGATGCACAAAGTATTAGACATAAAAAAAAAATTATTAAGAAAATCATCTCATGAAGCTCGCCACCAGGAAGAACTTGAGGAAATGCTCTCTCATATAAATGTAATAGAACAAGATCACCAAGGACTTGCACAAAGACTTTTAGAAATTTTAAATAGAACAAGATCCTAATTATTAAATGGAGGTTATTATGATTAAGAAATCATTATGTATTTTAAGTTTATTATCAACACCGATGTTATTCAGCATGGACGGCGGCAGCAGAACCGTTACCGTTACCGAAGAAGTTTCTGCACCAAGAATCATCAGTGAAATTTCTCAACTTATTGCAACGGCAAAAGATGAGGAAAAAGACCTTGAAGAACGACTTGAAGCCCTTCATAAAGCATCAGAAAAAACAAATCAATTAAAAGGCCAAATAATTGCACCGGCACATCTTGCAACGTTATCTCGAACCTTTGTTTCAGAAATTAAAGGTAGAAGTACCATTGCAGTTATCGCAAATATTAAACGTGCAATTACTCAACTTCGCAACCAAATTACAGATGAACAAATGGCATCATTTGCCCAGATTGATGAAGCAACCGCAACGAGCTATCAAGCACAAACAACAGAAGCTTTTAATGCCATTCAAACTCATGCTCGTGAATTTGGTGCACGTTATGCACGAACCGAAGAAACAAGCCGCGAAACAGCTCGCAAAGTAAACGAACTTGAAAGAATTCTTCGAGAGACAAACATACAACTCCAAGGCAAAACTGAAGAATTAGAAGAAGTCTCTGAAATAATGGAAGAAGTACAAACAGAACATGGCACAACTTCTCTCAAACTCTCAAAACAAGTCTCTGAAAATGGCCGTTTACGAACCATCATCGTTAATGCAACAGAAACAAAACGTAAATTAGAACACGATGTTGCAACATATAAACAAGAAGCAGAAGAGCTGTCAGGCATTATAAACGAATTACAAAAGCTTGAGGACTAACATGAGAAAACTA
>CAYUHH010000155.1:0-2084 GCA_964444435.1 uncultured Pseudomonadota bacterium
GAAATAATGGACGAATTGCACGATCAATTAAACGCGCAGTTAAAACTTCCTTGTCAGTCCATTTCCCTTCACGTTTAAAATATCCACCAGGAATTCTGCCTGCAGCAGAAAATTGCTCACGGTAATCTACCGTCAAAGGTAAAAACCCTGGGAAATCTTTAGGTGGCGCTTGATTCACCGTTGCCAAAACAACCGTTCCACCCTGCTGCAACCAAGCTGCACCAGCAGATTGTTGTGCATATTTTCCAATTTCAACCGTGTAGCCATAAGGCTTTAATATAAATTTTTTTGACATAATTTAACCTAAAAAAGGACTAACGTCTCAACCCGAGCTCTTTTAACAGCCCTTTATATACTTCTTCATCATTTTTCTTGAGATATTTAAGGAAACGACGACGTTGATTGACTTTAGCCAACAAACCCCTTCGTGAACTAAAATCTTTTGCATTTTGTTTACAATGTCCTTGCAACTCATCAATTTCTTTTGTCAGTGTAATAACTTGCAACTCAACTGACCCTGTATCATTTTCATGCTTCTTAAATTTATCAACAATCGAAGCAAATTTATTCATCATATTTGTTTAAAACCTCTTACGATTAGATTTTTATGGTAGGCACGAGCGGATTTGAACCGCTGACCCCTGCTACGTCAAAGCAGTGCTCTACCCCTGAGCTACGCGCCTGTGCCAATTTCTTCTTCAGCTTCTTTTTTCTCTTGCTCATCAGCCATCTTTTCAAGCTCAGAAACATCTTCACCAATGTATTTGTCACGGAAAGATTTGATTCCTGTTCCTGCTGGTACTAATTTACCAATACTGACGTTTTCTTTCAAGCCGTAAAGATGATCAACTGTACCAGAAACTGCCGCTTCACCTAAAATACGTGTTGTTTCTTGGAACGATGCAGCAGAAATAAAGCTTTCAGTATCCAGTGATGCCATCGTAATACCCATTAACACAGGTTTAGCAACGGCAACCTTCTTACCTTCTTCTTTCAATGATTGATTAACCAATTTAAAGTGAACTTTATCAACACGAGCACCAACCAAGAAATCAGACTCACCCGCATTTACAACACGAACTTTACGCATCATTTGATGAACAATAACTTCAATGTGTCTATCGTCAACATCAATACCTTGCAAACGATAAATAATCTGAATTTGATTTACCAGATACCGCTGTAATGCCGTTGGTCCGAGAATCCTTAAAATATCGTGTAGTACAGGCTCGCCAGAAGTCAATGGATCACCAGCAGCAACATGCTCACCATTAATTACATTAAGCTGCTGACTACGCGGAATGAAGTAATCAAATTTATCTTGCCCAGATACAACAGCAACTTTTATCATGCCACGATGCATCCCACCAATCTCAACCTCTCCATCAATATCGGAAATAATCGCAGGATCTTTTGTAACTCGCGCTTCAAACAATTCTGCAATTCGCGGTAAACCGCCCGTAATATCTTTGGCTTTTGTTGATTGCTGTGGAATTTTAACCAATATGTCACCCACACCAACTTTTTGATTTGGGTTAACAATAAGGTATGCTCCCGGCGGCAAGTAATATTGCGCAAGCTCATTACCTCGATCATCAACAATGCTTAATGAGGGATGATAACGATCACCTTTTTGTTCAAGAATTGCACGCTGCATCTTATTTGCTGTTTCATCAAAACGTTCTTGCAATGTTACGTTTTGAATCAAATCAACATATTTAACAATACCAGCTTTTTCAGTCAAGATAACTTTGTTATCAGCATCTTGCTCAAACAACCTGATACCTTTTTTAACCTTTTGACCATCCTTAACAAAAAGAATCGAGCCATAAAAAGGTTCGAACTCTTGAAGCTCGCGACCTTCGGGAGAAACAATACTTAATTTAGATTTTCTGCTCATGATAACAGCGTTGCCGTCTTCTCGCGTAACAACTTTAGCATCACGCAACAAAACAACCCCGTCAAACTCGACCTTGAATGCCTTTTCAGCAAAGCCACTAACAATCCCACCAATGTGAAATGTTCTCATAGTAAGCTGAGTACCAGGTTCACCAATTGACTGTGCTGCGATAACACCAACAGCT
>CAYUHH010000156.1:0-2077 GCA_964444435.1 uncultured Pseudomonadota bacterium
AAAAAAAGCATTCCGAAATATAGCATGCGCATGAACATATTGAGTAAATAAAATGTATTCCATGATGCGCGTTCGACAAACATACTTTTTTGTGTGAAGTGACGTAATTTTCGATTTGCTTCATTGCCCGCAAATGTTGAGCGAATAAGAGTGATTTGTGCGAGATTTTCAAGCCCTATATTTTTTACCCTATCTTCAGCCCTGATAGAGTGATGTATAAATGCACGATTATTGAGAATATAACTTTTAATGCCAATAAATAGAATAAGAGTGATGAATATGGAAGCTATTAACCCAAGCTTCCAATCGAATTTTATGAAGACAACAAGAGCGGTAATAGTTCCAATGCCCGTAAACATAAGCTCATGAATTCCTATTTCCATAATTTCGCGATATGAGTCTTGTGCGCGATCAATTTTTGCAATTATTTTTCCGGTTGCTCGGGTTGTGTGAAAAATGGGATCAATTTTAAGAAGGAGTTGGTTTGCGTAATATTGAATACTTTGATTGCTGAGCATGAGTTGAACAAAGTGAAAATCTGAAAAATAATCAAGCAGTAAAATGAATGACCATCCACCAATAAACATACCTAAATAATCGACGCGCTGCGTTTCAAAGATAAGTCCAATGAGAAGGGGAACTAAAGTTCCCAATGTTCTTTTAATCAGCTGGGGAACTATAACTAATGTTAATCGTCGCTTTTGTTTTGTGAGTAATTTCCACCATGGTTGTTCAAAATTAAGTGGAATTAAGCATTTAAATTTTTTTGCATTGAATAGTTTATAAAAAAATTGATAATAACGCTCTTTAAAAGAATTGATTTTTTCTTGTACCATGGTGCCTCCCCTTTCTGAAAAGTAGTTAAAAATTCCTTTTGAATCTAAACCAGATTGTTTTTTTTATTCAATAGATAGGTAAAAAAAGATGAATAAATTGCTTTTATAAAAAAATAAGGCTCCAGAAGGAACCAAGTTTTGGTTGCGGGGGTTGGATTCGAACCAACGACCTCTGGGTTATGAGCCCAACGAGCTACCTGACTGCTCCACCCCGCGTCTTATACATACTTAATAATAGGGGGCTTTCTGGCCACTGTCAACCGCAAATTGAAAATTTTTCATTTTTTACAACTACTAGATAACGATTAAGGGTAAATTTGAGTTAACGAGGGGCTGTAAAGTAATTATCGAGTTAGCCTTCGCTCTCGTCGATGTAGCGTTCTTTTTTTTTGTCAAAGTTTTTATGGATAACATGAGTATGTGCATGAAGGAATTTTGTGAGTTGGTCTACAAATGTCTTTTTATCTTCATTGACCATATAGGCCTTTGTAATGGCGGGATTTACTTTGCGACATAGTTGCGGAATGTCGCGAAGGGTGAGTGGTACTTTTGTTCGTGAATGAAAGAACTCTCCTGTTCCTCCAGCGAATCCGACTATTGTATTATATGGTGGTATGACGATAGTATTTCTGCTTCGTGAAGTAGAAGTATGCTGTTCATGTTTATTGAGTGAGATTGCTACGCATGTTGATCGGGAATGGGCGAGGTAGAAAGCTGTTGCCCCTAGGTCGCCTGTAAATCCAGCAAAGAGTGTAGTGCCAAACGAAATGGATGGAGTGCAGTCGCTTTTGAGGCCGGGGAAGAGTTCGGCGTCTGTTTCAGTGAGTTTAATTCCTCGGTAGAGATTAAAAAGGTTGTCTTTTTCGCTAGAATATTCTCTTTGAAGTACATTTAAAAGTATTTCTTTTGTTTTTTTATTCATTAATTTTTCAAGGATAAAATATGGTTGGCGTACAATGACGGCATCGTATGGTTTTCTTATAAGCCACAATGTTCGATGGTCATGTTGAGAGGGTGAGAAGTCGTCCTTTTCAAGTTTCTCCTCGAGAGAGTCTAGGCTGCTTGAGCTTAATATGGTAAGTCTTTTTGGATTTTTTAAATTATTAGAAATATCGCTAAAAAGTTTTTTCATGTAGTCGCGCGCTTTATCAAAAGGAAGAATTAGATAAGATTCTTTTTTTAGAAGGAATGCTTTAATGGCAGTTCCTAATTCGCGATTTATAATAGACCTTATGCGTAAT
>CAYUHH010000157.1:0-2056 GCA_964444435.1 uncultured Pseudomonadota bacterium
CCATTTGTGATCCTATTGAGTTAATCAGCGGGGTTGCATGCGTTTGAAGGAAGAGCTTTATTCGGTTGTTGCATGTGGCGTCACATTGATCGGTGCCCTTTGAATGAAAAATTGTGAAAATTAAAATTGATAATAAAATCTTTCGGTACATTTGATCTTTTTTCATAATTATCACCATTTATCCTGGAAGACCAATTGCGATGAATCCCATGTCGACGTCCATGCAATCGGTACCACTGCTATTTCGAACGATATAGTTAAAGCCGTCTTTTGTTACCACATCTAAAAATATAAAGCGATCATAAAATGGACTACCATGTTTAAAGTTGAATGAGGTTGTGATTGTTGGTGGTTCAGCAAAGGTATTGTCAGTATCAAAAGTTACTTTCGCCCAATTCCCGCTAACGCTTGATGTTACAGTAAAGCCTTTGCCATATTTGATGGATTGATCTCTTGATGTTTTTCCTTGTGTTGTTCCGCGAACAATTTTTAAACCGGTTTCAGTTTTGGCATTAAGTGGATTGAGTAACATGAGCGCCGCCATAAATGTTGCGAGGGTTTTTGTTTGAATATTCATAATCTCCTTCGTTTGTTTTTATACATTTAAAAGATAAGCATGATTTTTTTATTTTTACAAATGATTATACGTTGGTATTGCAAAGGTTGCTCAGTTTCACAGAATCTTCACAATACTTTATCGTTGGTTGCAAAAGACTTTTTAATTCAATTGACGCTTATTGCTCAATAATCAATTGGGACGCAAACTTTCAGCTTAATAGACCAGCAACCCTGCTGGACCAGGCCAACGTTCAGTTGGATCGTGTAGCAAGATGATTATGACTTATGTCACAATCATTGAGAACCATTCCTGTGCATATTTTTTTCATAACGCCTTTCTCAAACCAAAAACGTACAAACAATTAACGCCCCTTGTGCTTCCTGCGCATTGCGATAAATTAACAAAATACATGTAAGGTTTAAGCGCAGGAAATGCTGTATAAGGTTTTTGCAGAGCAAAAATCTTATGGTTACGCGGTCAAGCAGCTTGCTTGCCAATCCAACTGGAAGTTGGTCAATTAAACTGAAAGTTTATACAAGTAGCTTTGCTATAAAACAGGTGTTTTTGTCTAAGCAAGTGGCGAAGTTGAATATCGCGTGGGAAAGGGTATTATTTAAAGGTAGTGTTGAATTTATTTTGATGGAGACTTTCTATGATCCCTATTCAGATTCCGCAGGATTTAATGATTGATGTTGCATTGAATCCTTCCTTTATCGCAACATTTACCTTGTTTGTTGCGTTGCTTTTGATTGGTACGATTGGTATTGGGAAGTTGTGTAAACGGTTTTTTAAACTTCCGGTAATTGCGGGGCAGATTATCGGGGGCATTCTTCTTGGTCCATCATTGCTTGATATTTCTCATTGGAATGTTTTTAAGATGCCACTTGAACTTGTTGATCATACGTCAAAACAAGTATTTGTGTTTCTCGCCTCAGACATTTTTTTACTGTTTGTTCTTATTTTATCTTCTGCGTTGACGGTCTCCTATCTTTTATGGGTGGCCGGTTATGAAACTGATATTAAAGATATGATTAAGGTGGGAGTTACTGCGACAAGTGCAGGAATTTTTGGCGCACTTGTTCCGATTGCAATGATTGTATCAGTTGTATGTCTTGTTGCAGGGATGTCAGGATTGACAAGTGCTATTGGTTTAGGGCTGGTGTTTGCGGCAACAAGTGTTTCGATTCCGGTTGCCATGCTTGTAGCACAGCATAAAATGCATTTGCGAACGTCAAAGGCTACCTTAGGAGCGGCAATTATTGATGATATTTTTGCCGTCTTATTGCTTTCATTTTTTATGATTGCATTGCAAACGGGTCTTTTAGGTAAAACTATTACGTTGTCAGGTGTTTACACAGCATCTCTTGGTGCGTCGATGGGGCGGATGGTTGTCGCATTTGTCGTTCTTTTTGTTGTGGGTTACGTGTTAATGCCAAAAATTTCCATGTGGCTTCAAAAGCGACAGTATGCACATTTAGTTGCGCCGCTCGCATTTTG
>CAYUHH010000158.1:0-2054 GCA_964444435.1 uncultured Pseudomonadota bacterium
TGCATATACTCTTGATAATAGTCGTATTTCCGACCTTAAATCAAGCAATAAAGAATTTTGTTTTATTTCCTGATTCGACTAACCATTGTTTTTGGGGTGTTGGTTAGTATCCCCTATAAAAAGGGATCTCCTGTTGTTCGTGAATTAGTTAATTTGCAGAACAAGTTTGACTTTACAAGTAAGCCTCGTGATTCTCAGTTTCATATGACAGTTGCGTACATTGAAGGTGCTTATGAGGGAGAGTATGAGAAAGGTAGTTTGCCTATTTCAGAGCTTATTAGCGAGGCTTTAATGGGATACAAAAAATGGGAGGGTCCTGAAAGTGACTACGCTCCTATTAAAGAGATTTGTGGTTTAACCTTGGGTAAATTAGCATTGTTTAATAATCATGTTGTTGTGCTCCTTGAGGGACCAGGCGTTGATGAATTCGCACGATTGCATGACAATGTTGCTGAGATGTGTTCTGCTTATCCAGGGGGTAGCGTTTCTCAAAAGCATGCTGATTATATTCCTCATATTTCTTTAGGGCAAATTGATACTGCTAACAAGGACTATGTGGAAGGGAAAATCGATGGATTTAATAGTGGACGTGCTAGAGGCGCAGACTTTTGTGTTGATACCGTTCGTTTGTCATTTGAGAACAAAAAGGATGATAAATCTTTAGAGCGATGTTATTTTGATTTATAATGGGTAAATAATAATGATAATGGCCAATGTATCTTTCATTGGCCATTATTTTTTGTTTCTTTAAACTACAACATATGAAGAATAAATCAGGCAAACTTTTTTTATTATCAGCTCCATCGGGATGTGGAAAGACTTCTGTGACGGTACGAGTCTTGCAGCAGTTACAATCAGCGCGGTATAATATTTCGCGCGTTGTAACATATACAACTCGTGGTCCTCGTTCCACTGATAAGGTTGGAATTGATTATCATTTTTTATCTGCGTTAGAATTTAAAGAAAGAATCAAAGAAAGTTTTTTTCTTGAGTGGAGCAACACGTATCATAATTATTATGGAACTCCTGGTGATATGATTTCCGATATTGAACAAGGCGTTTCATATATTGCGATTGTGGATCGTTTGGGTGTTCAGTCGATTATTCAAAAATATGAAAAAGCGGTATCTATTTGGCTTGAGCCACCAAGTCTTGATGAGTTAAAAAAGCGCCTTTGTGCCCGTCAGAGTGAAACTGAAGAACAAGTGAGGGGTCGATTGCGTTTGGCTGAACAAGAGCTTGTTGCGTCAGTTGGCCATCCTTATACCTATCATGTTGTTAACGATGTATTTGATGAGACGGTCTTTTGTCTTTGTTCAATTATAAAAAAAGAACTCGAATAATTATTCAATTAAAAAGGTCTTTTGGCAAATCTTCTAGGCGCGCAGCTTTAAGTTTTTCTTCTAATTGAGGTTCTTCATGTTTATGTGATGTGAGGATCACAGCTTTTTGTGAAGGGTGTTCTTTAAGTTGTAAGATTAATAGTTGAAGCGTGATGCTGTATAAGTTTAATGGAATTTCTAAGTTTAATGGAGCTTCGGGTGCTTTTGTAGATGTTTTGCGGGTAGAGTAGCTGACCGTTGCGTCGTGGCATTTAAATGTTGTCATTGTATATGTGGTAAGAATATGAACTATTGTTGCAGTTGCTAAAAGTGTTTTCTTCATGCCGACCTTTTTAATGTAAGTATGCGTTATTTTTTTAAGAGCTCAAGTGTCATGGCTTTTCGGATTCTCCGCCATCGGCTGTTTCTGTTTGTTTTGTTTCTCTTCTTTTTCCTCCTCCTTTGCGATGTCTTCTTCTGGGGGATAGTTCTTTTGCTTTTGTTCTTAAATCATCGAGAGATTCAGCACCTTTAGGCAAAACCTTTTGTGCAATTTCTTCTCTAATAGCTGTTCTGAGTTTTATTTCTTGATTGATTAAGTCTAAAAGAGTTGTTTTTTCAGAAGGTTTTTTGCTTATATTGTATTTTGCTTCCTGTTGTTTCCGCTTGTTGTAAAGTATTAGTCGAATCAGGAAATTAAAAACTTGAAAAAGATCTGGAATCATCGTATAA
>CAYUHH010000159.1:0-2045 GCA_964444435.1 uncultured Pseudomonadota bacterium
TTTTCCATTTTCATCTTCAGGAGCAATTCGATTTTCATTGTCATCAAGCCATTTATTGTAAATAACTCCGTGATCTTTGGGTAGCGCTCCGGTTCCAAGACTTGCATGTCCAACTCCGGTTGATGTTGCTGCGTAGGGAAGGTGGGCGTTTGTGTACACGATACCATTTTTCAAAAAATGGTGTATGCCATGACTTAAGTAAGGATCGAGCTTTGGCAGATAGTGCGCTGCGAATTGATCAATAACAAGAACGACAGTGACCTTTGGTTTAGAATAAAGAGCAACGCTCAGGGTTAGAATTGTGACACAAAGAAACTTTTTCACGACACACCTCCGTTACACTATTTATATTTGCAAATTTATCTATGAAAAGTAAAGAGATTTTTTAAGTGTTTATGATAAGGCAAATGGTAATGGTGGAAAAGCCTCTTTATTAAACGATTTTATTTTCAAAATATTTGCTAAAGTTGCTGCTAATTGTGGTGTCCAAAATGGTTCAGTAATAATTTCCCCTTTGTGCTTGCTTGGTTGATAAAAAATAAGGGGCACGTGAAGATTCTCTTCATATGGGGTGTTGTGAGTTGTTTTATTAGGTGCGTTTTTTATGACAATATTAGGCTTAACTTTGAAAATAAGAGATCCGCAGCGAGGGAGATAGATGAGATTTTTGAAGAGCCATTTTTTTGATGTTGGTTTATAGTTGTTTTTTAACAACTTTTTAGATTCATAAACCGATGCAATTGCAGGATGTTTCTTTAGTTCTTTTTTTATATCTTCTTGAATTTGTTTTTGTTGAGAAAATATTTTAAGAACGGAGTTATTGATATAAATGAACGGTGTTTTTAAAGCTTCAATGATGTTTTTTTGATTATATTTTTTATAAAGTTTTTGGTTTATTTCATTTTGTATGTCTGGTGCAACAAAACTTTTTTGGGGAGGGTTTCTGAGTTCTGGTAGTTTCATGAATCCATGATCTGCAGTTAAGACGTAGAGTGTTTTGTCAGGTGAAATCAGTTGCGAGACTTTGTTCATAAAAGATTTTATATAATGATCAAGGTGATAGATGGTATCGATTGTTTCTTTGCTTTGGGGGCCAAAGTAGTGTGTTACTTGATCAAGACTGCTTAAACTGATCCAGAGCATAATTTTTTTTGGTTTTTTCTGAATAGTGCGTTCAAGGTAATCGAGGGAGAGATTAAGAAGTATTTGATTTGTTTGGGGTGAGCGTATGAAAATTTCAGAAAAAAGAGGATCCTCTTTTTTTATCAGCTTATTAATATAAGATTTTTGTCTGAGATGTTTATAATTATTGATGTGGGGAAAGGTGTAATATTTTTGATCAGTATGTGCAAGGTTCCAAGATAAGCTTTTTTTAGATATCTGAGTAAGGTATTGGTTTGTTTTGTTCATTGCATCAAGAGATTCTTGAGAAAGACTATTTCCTGTAAATTGTAATGTTTGACTATTAAACCAAAGGGCGGGTGTCTTTTTACCAGCCATGAGTAAGGCGGCATAATTTTTTAGTGAAAAACTGCATGCATAATGATGTGGATTTTGTTCTACAAAAAATTCATTGAGTGTTTTTTTACGCAGTTTTTGAGGAAGAGCTTCTTGTATAGCTATCTTTTTGCCATGTTTGATCCATGAAGTTGCGAAAATACCGTTATCTTTTGGGCATGTGCCGGTACTTAGTGATGCATGACCAGGTGCGGTAATAGGGCATCCGTGTGGATAGCTTACATTTTTGAACCACGTTCCTTTATCAAGGAATGTTTTTAATCCGTGGTGAAGATATGGTTGTAGTTTTTCAATATGATGAGAGGCAAATGAATCGATAATTAAAACAACTGTTAGTTGGGGGGAGGCGATAAGGGACAAAATGGAAGCAAATAATATAAATTTTTTCATTACATATCCTGTTTCATAAATTAATTTACTCTTGAAAAAAAACGTTATTCAAGTAAACTTCAGTTCATCTTTGTAATTACAAAGTCGAATCAGGAAATAAAACAAAGTTCTTTATTGCTTGATTTAAGGTCGGAAAT
>CAYUHH010000160.1:0-1989 GCA_964444435.1 uncultured Pseudomonadota bacterium
ATAGCCTTCTTTTTTTGCTTTTTTGAAATAATAATCTTGAGGTTTATACATTGTATTTAGTATAAGTAATAAGGATTAAGAGAGCAAGGATATTGATATGTGTTTGGGGGGATAGTAAAGGTATAATAATGAGTCAAAAATAGCTAATGTTTCACCAAATATAGTTGTGTATAATCTTTTTACATTACCATTGACAAATAATTTTACATAGAATATAATAAAGATAGAATAATTTTAAAAAAATGATTTTAAAAAAATTCATTCAACGACTACGAAAAAAGCATAATTTGACGCAGGAGTTTTTAGCATCAGAATTGGGAATTTCTCGACCCACCTATGCTCAAATAGAACAAAATAGGCGGGATTTAACTATTCCTCAAGCTAGAAAGCTTGCAGGGATCTTTGGTATTGCTTTTGAGGATTTTCTACAAGGAAAAGAAGAGATAAAAACAATTATAAAGGTGAAAGGAAAGAAAAAATTAACACAAAAACAAGAAAGTGAAGTTAGAATCAGTGTGCCACAAGAAAAAGTGGATAAATTTAGACAAATCTTGCTTTACATTTTAAAAAAAGTTGGTGGTAAGCCTAATGTTGGTATGACGGTTTTGTACAAATTACTTTATTTTATAGATTTCGACTACTATGAAAAATACGAGGATCAACTAATGGGCTTGGTGTACATGAAAAATCACCATGGGCCAACACCACTTTTGTTTGAAAGTCTTATTGATAGCATGATAAAAAAGGGTGATGTGGAAATTCTAAAAAGTAAGTTTTATCAATATCCTCAGACCAAATATTTGGTTAATCCAAAGATAGTATTAGATTTAAGTATTTTAAATGGACAAGAAAAAGATCATATTGATTGGGAGTTACAACAACTTTCCGATCTGACCGCAAAACAACTTTCTAATTTATCACATAAAGATGTGCCATGGATTAGTGCAGAAAATGGTAAACCGCTTGATTATGAGTCGGTATTTTATCGCACTTCCGAAACATCGGTGCGAGAATATGATAATACTGATGAAAATTGAATACAATACAATAGATCCTTTTCAGAAAGACTTTAAAAAACTTCTTAAAAAATACAGAACACTTAAGGAAGATTTAGGAACTGCCAAAAGAGATGCAATAGAGTTATATCATATTAAACACATAGATAATCAAAGCGTTGTTCTGGTGGAAGGTTTTTGCACAGAGAAAATACAAATTTGTAAAATTAAAAAATTCGCTTGCAAAGCATTAAAAGGGAGAGGTTCAAGAAGCGGGATCAGAATTATTTATGCTTTTTATTGTCATTGTTGCAAAGTTGATTTTATAGAGATGTATTTTAAGGGCAGGAAAGAGAACGAAAACAGGGGCAGAATTAAGAAATATTTAAAAGATTTCTCCTAATCTATTGAACTTAAATGAATAAACAATTTCAACCGCTCAGTTTTAAATACATGAGGAGTTTTTAAATAAAGTTCACATTTTATTGTTTGCGAAGATAGTAAAAGCATGGCAAAGTGATTCTTAAATCAAGTAAATACCCATATCTATTTTATGTCTGTTTCTAAAAAAGTTTGCGAAGGATTAACCGATGAAGATCTTGTTCGCAAGTCCTTACAAAATATTGAATATTTTGCTTGTTTGTTTGAACGTTATGAGAAGAAGTTAGTTCGTTATATTTTACGAATATCTTCTTTTTTACCCGAGGAAGCTAATGATATCTTACAAGAAGCTTTTATAAAAATATGGGTAAACCTAAATAAATTTGATGATAATTTAAAATTTTCCAGTTGGGCTTATCGTATTGTTCATAATACCGTTGTTTCTGAATGGAAAAAATCCCGTTCATTTGGAAAAGACAGGAATATTAAAATAGATGAAGAGATTTTTAAAAACTTACCATCCGAGTTTGACCTTGTTGAAAAATCTTATGAAAAAGACAAAATTGCAATAATTCACAAGATATTAAATTTTTTACCAGAAAAATATAAAGAT
>CAYUHH010000161.1:0-1973 GCA_964444435.1 uncultured Pseudomonadota bacterium
TACAATAATAAGTGCAACAAAAATACTGCAAATAATTGTGATTATTTTTGACAACAAAACTTCATACGCAAACTCCCTTTAAAATAATTAATTTATTTTATGCACTTACAAAAACAACTGGTATCTTTTGGTCAATATTAAATTCGATTATTTGATCAAGAAAGATATGAATAAATGTATTCGAAACTTGATATTTTGGATAAATGATCCAAATGAAGTCATAATCAAATTCTTCGAGAAAAAACCGATTAATTTCTTCGCGCAACAGCTTGTCATTTTCATAATGAACAAAAAGCTCATAAAGATTCATGCCTTGGTTATACTTGTACCCTATTCTATCAATGTAGCCAACGGCATGATAACATTTAAGTAAATCTATAAAGAGGTTAATAGTTTTACGCCCTTCTTGAATCGTAGAAAATGATATGTAATGTAACCCGGGCGAAAGAAATAGATCACACAGTGATAAAACATCCTCTTCATTCAACTCTCGAGCATAGATTCGCTTCTGAGCTAGCGCGATTGAGGGATGCACCCGATCTAGACGCTCTTGAACACGAAGCTTTTCCATAAAGGTTCCTGCGTTTTATAGTTTATTTCAAAACCATTTTGTTGAAACAATGAAATTCATTGAAATTTCCAACGAATTGGCATTTTATAAAGATCAACATAGTAATCTTAGTAATTTGACCAAAAAATGCAACCTTGGCTAAAATTTTACACGGTTTTTCTTTGAGCTCTTAAATTTTTATTATCCCACATTGCACATAAAGAAATTGCAAGTGCATCAGTAACGTCATCACGTTTTACATTTGCAAGTTTTGGAAATAAACGATAAATCATCATTGCAACTTGATCTTTGCTTGCACCACCAAATCCAGTTACCGCAACCTTAACTTCTCTAGGTGTAAATTCTAAAATATTTATTTTATATTTTTGTGCTAAAAAATATAAAATACCACGTAAATATCCCAATTTCAAAAAATTTTGGGCGTTCTTGCCCAAAAAAGGTGTCTCTAGCGAAAGGCTTGTTATGTCGAATTTGTTGATTATAAGCTCAACCTCGTTGCAAAAATTGTAAACCCTTTCTGAAAGCGGCTTATGAGGACCAAGATTTATAAAGCCATAATCAAGTAAAAAAGCAGACGACGTTTCTTTTTTTAAAACTGCATAACCTGTAAAACGCGTTCCAGGATCTATTCCCAAAATAATCATGAACTTTCCTTTTTTAAATTTCTCCACTACATTAATCATTTTTAAAAAAAAATGAAGTCTCCAGAAATTGAGACTTCATTTTTTATGCAATAAATTCTTAAACTAAAAAACAAGCTGATGAACATAAATAGGAGGAAGATTTTTATAAACTTTCTCTGTTTTAATCAAATAACGATTTTTAAAATCATCAACTAATTTTTTATGATCGGCTAATTGCTGCGCTTTTATTTTGCTTTGAGTAAAAGAACGACGCAAATATGATAAAGCCATGTACTCAACATACGACATATACGTGCCAGAATGAGACAAGCTTATCAGTTTATCCTGTAACCCTTTTACCAATCCATTTGGAAACGCATTAAATGGTAACGTACAAATAATATAGTCATATTTTATCAACGAGTTAAACTTCAATACGTCAACACAATGAATATAAACATTTGGATATTTGTTTCTTGGAAAAAGCTTTCTTAAGTGAACGCAATATTCAGGGCTTATTTCAACAACATCTAATCGATCATCCTTTCGCAAATATTTGCGACAAATAATTTTTGTAACCGATCCCATACCTGCGCCAACCTCAAAGAATGTTCGAGGGCCATTGTTTTGACGAGCAAAACTCATAAGTTCATGAGCAACCAGCTCTGAACATTCAAACATTGCTCCAACCTGAGTTGGATTTTTCAAAAATTCCCATGCAAACTTTAAATTTGATGAAAAAGCTAAAAATGATATTAAGCATAAACCTATGCAAAATT
>CAYUHH010000162.1:0-1903 GCA_964444435.1 uncultured Pseudomonadota bacterium
AGACGATCATGGTGGAGTAAAATAAAAAGGCCGTTGGCAGTAGGATCAATTATTGTAGCAGCGTATTTAGGATATAAATTATTCAAGAAATAAAGAAGACCGATTGACGCTTAGAGAGTCATGCAGTACGCTTTTAATAATAAAAAAAGAGTATTTGTATGGCTCAGTTTTTTAAGGTTATCGTATCATTTTTATTTTTTATATCGTATGTGGAAGGTGGTATGGAAAAAAAAGTTGCATTAGTTATTGCTCATGAGGGATATCAACCAATTGAGTATTGTAAAACGCGTCAAGAATTAGAAACAGCTGGTATTTTCGTTGTAACAGTGAGTGACAAAGAAGGGACAAAGGTTGAATGCTTTGGAGAGATTGAACCTGAAGTTATTTCAATGACCGTTAAAAATTTTTTGAATGAAGACTTTAATGATTTTGCAGGTGTTTTTTTAATTGGTGGTGGAGGGGCACTTGATTGCCTTGACAATGAAGACACCTATCAGCTCATGCGTAAAGTCAAAGAGGCTGGTCTTTATTATGGGGCCATTTGTATTTCGCCTCGTATTTTGTATCATGCCGGATTAATTAACGACAAAACTATTACCGGATGGAACGGTGACGGAAAACTTGAAAAAGTTTGTCCCGATTCAAATGTTGTTGATAAAGATGTGTTTGTTGATGGGAGATTGATTACCGGCCGTGATCCTCATGCTACAGAAGCTTTTGGTCAAGCAATTGTTAACGCTTTGAAATAGTTAGATAAATTTTATGCAACACGAAAACTTTCCATCTTCGATTTCTGGTCTTAATTATCAATGGGTTTTACCTTCATATGATAGTAAAAAAGTTCACGATTTGAGTGCTTTTTATAATTTCTCAATTCCTCTTATGCAAACATTGGTAAATCGTGGATTAGATACAAAAGAGATTATTGATTCATTTCTTTTTACCAATGAACAGCTCGTTGGCGATCCTTCATTGTTAAAGGATGCTGATAAGGCTGTTGATCGTATTATTACGGCTATTAATCAGAAAGAAAAAATTATTATTGTGGGTGATTATGATGTTGACGGAATTACTTCAACATCAATGATGATGTTATGTCTTGTTCCATTAGGTGCTCAGGTTAATTATTTTTTGCCACATCGTGTGCGAGATGGATATGGTCTTTCATCAAAAATTGTTGGGCGAGCGGCAGATAATGGCTATACCGTTATCATTACGGTGGACAATGGTATTACTGCCAATGAACCGGCAAAATTAGCAAAAGAACGAAATATTGATCTCATCATTACCGATCACCATCGTCCCCAAGATCCGCTGCCAGATGCTTTTGCAATTGTTGACCCTGTACAAGATGATTGTTCCTATCCATTTAAATTACTTGCAGGAGTTGGTGTTGCATTTAAGATTCTTTCTCTTTTATATAAAAAACTTAATAAACCGTTGCCCCAGAAAGTGTATGAGTTACTTTTAATGGGAACGGTAGCGGACGTTGTTCCTTTGCTTGGAGAAAATCGTTATTGGGTTCGTCATTGTTTGCAACGATTAGAAGATCATCAAAGTTATTCTTTTTCTGCGTTAAAAAACAATGTGAAATTAGCTGAAAAACCGATATCTTCACTTGATATTGCATTTAGTATTACGCCACAACTTAATGCGCTTGGCCGATTAGAAGATCCTCGAAAAGGGGTGCATTTTTTAATTGGAGCAAAAAGAGCTGATGTCGATCATGTTGCACAGGTATTACATGAACTAAATGAAGCACGTAAAGATGTTGAACGCATTATTCTCAATGAAATTGAACAGGTAATTGATAGTGGGCAGATAAATCTTGAAAAAGAAAATATTATTGTTGCAGCAAGTAAAAAATGGCCACCAGGTGTAATTGGATTAGTTGCATCTCGCT
>CAYUHH010000163.1:0-1901 GCA_964444435.1 uncultured Pseudomonadota bacterium
CGTAAAGACATTTTGGGGCTCAATATGGGAAACAGATATTTTATTTATAAGAATACCCTCACCCTCATAATAAGAAAGAATTTCAATAATATTGTCAAAAAACCCTGCAATACGAGTACGTACAATCTCTTCCGTATCATCTGCACGTTGAACAAGTCTACTTTTACATTTTTCACAAAAAATTATATCCCTATGACTCTCTATCATACGATTATAAACAGCCTGACACTTTTTATTTACACAAACCCTCCGGCTTAAAATCCTCTCGATTAACTCTTGAGAATCAACAGCTTCAAGGTAAATAATTCTCAAACAATAATCTGGCAATTTTTCTTCTAGAAAAACCGATCGTGTTTTAGCCTGAGCTTGTGTACGCGGATAACCATCAAAAATTATTTTTTCAGTTCCTGATGATTGTTTTTCAAGCCAGCCTTCAACCATATCTGCAATTATATCATCTGGCGTCATTCCCGTAGTCAAACTATAATGTTCAATCTTTTTCCCTAATAAACTTCCTGAGACTATTTCTTGTCGACACAAATTTCCAGTTGAAAGCACTTTAAAGTTGAGTTGATTACAACAATTTTCAACCAATGTCCCTTTCCCCGCACCAGGAGCTCCCATGAATATCAAAATTTCTTTATGTGCTTGAAGAGAAGAAATAAAAGCAAAACTAAGCACACACAACTTTATTGTTTTTTTAAAATAAACATTCATTTTTTCTAAAATATTATGATTTACACGAACCATTATAAACCTCCGGCAACATTTGATCTATTATCCGTATACGTTCTATATGAAGCGCCTTACCTGACGCTACATCAACTTCAATACATGCTCCGGAAAAAACCCAGGGGGCCTTTTTTTCAACATTAAATCCACCCATTTTATTATGAGATAAAAACTTAACAATAGAATCTTCTTTATTAAACCCAACAACAGAATCTAAAGAACTACAACAACCCAAATCTGTTATAAATCCTGTACCGTGAGGTAGTATCTGTTCATCAGCCGTTTGAATATGTGTATGAGTACCCACTACAGCTGAAACTTTTCCATCTAAGAAAAAACCAAATGCGCTTTTTTCATAACTTGCTTCTGCATGAAAATCAATCAAACATATCTTTGCTTTCTCACCTAAAGACTTAAGAAGTCCCTCTGCAACATGAAAAGGGCAATCAAGAGGCTCATTAAAAAATGTACGGCCCATAAGATTAACAATTGCCACAGTAATGCCTTTGACCATATAAATACCACACCCCTTTCCAGGGCAACGATTAGAGTAATTGGCAGGACGAAGAAGAATATCAAGATTTTTTAAAGAATCGTACAAATCTTTATTTTCCCACACATGATTCCCGGTCGTTATAGCCAAAACACCCTGTCTTTGTAAAGAATCAACGATCTCAGCTGAAATGCCCAATCCACTACGTGAAGCATTTTCGCCATTAACCACCACTGCATCAACCTGATACTTTTCTTTAACTTTTGGCAACCAGTTTTGTAATAACTCCAGCCCAATATCACCAACAATATCGCCAACAAACAAAAAACGAAGCGTTTTCCCGCACCCCTTTGGCGCGACACCTTCTTTGTCATATCCGTTGATATTTAACGAACAAATTAATAACATAAAAATACAAATAAAACATCGTAATTTTGATAAATTTCTCATAAAAACAATCCTAATATCATGTATCGCTATAATCATACAAAAAGGAAGGAACTTTGTGAGTTCCTTCCTTTTTGTATGATTATGATATCAATTATTTAGCAACTTTACCTGGAGCCAGTTTTACCATCGCTGAACCTATGAAATCATCAAGTAACATGAGTGTTTTCGGGTGCTTTTTTGAACACACATTCTAACAAATGGCTTGCCACCGCGATATTCTATTCTA
>CAYUHH010000164.1:0-1898 GCA_964444435.1 uncultured Pseudomonadota bacterium
TAAGGATGCCTGCGATGCAGTGGAAGAAAATATTTGTTCTTCGATATACAAATGGTTCAAACTGGGCAAATTTATAATGAAGTGTATTAAGCCAATAACTGACCCAGCGACTTGTTGAGAAAAAGAGATCAGAAAATGTTTTGTGGCGAATGTGGTAAAAATTGAGAATACTTGGTTCATCGTCAAATTGAAATGTGTAATAAAGTGAAGGTAGATAGGTTAAAATAGTAATAAGAACTAAGCCTAACGGAATAAAGATTGGATATAGTTTTTTAAAAATTTTTGTCACTCTCTTCCTATTGTTTTCTTGTTAATTGTACGTGAGTTCTTATTTTTCTCAAGGTAACGATCATTGACCGTTTTGTTCTTTTTCCCTAAGATTAACGTAATTGTTCTGTTAAAAAATCGAATGGTTTATATGGTATTAAATTTAGAATTAATCGAGACAATTAAATTTTTAATTGCGTTGGTGCTTGCGTATATAATGTTGGCAAGTATTACAGGTGCTTTTCAGGCTTGGGTAGCTGATAGGATGGGTGACAGTACGGCGCGTAGTTTGGGAATGATGAGTCTTAACCCTTTTTCGCATGTCGACCCTATTAGCTTGATTTTGCTTCCTATAAGCTTTTTAATTTTTAAGGTTATTATTGGGTTGTCAAAGCCAGTTCCTATTATGTGGAGTTATATTGGGCGACCTTTGCGATGGCTTAAGTTGACAGTGCTTGCACTTTCTCAACCTCTTGCGATTATGCTTCTCTTGATTTTTTTAATTGTTTTGCGTTTATTATTTATTTTTATTGCGGTAAAAACAGGATTTAATGAGCTTCTTTTGGGTTATCATTATGTTTTTGATGCAGTTGTAGCTTTTTCTGCATGGTTTGTTCCTTATCAACTGTTTATGGCATTAACTCAAATTTTTGTGTATGAGCAAAGCAATGGAAACCTTTCATTGAATCAATCGTTTTTATTGATGTTTTTACCATTGTTTGGGGCACTTTTATTGCGCGATATATCATATAAAATACTTATTCTTTTTATTTCGCTGGTAAATGGTGGCTTGTTGGGGCTTATTAAGATTTTTATAAGTTTCTGAGTTATTGAAAATGGTGGATTAATAATAGGGTTTTTTCATGAAAAATGATATTAAAAAATTAGCACATGGGGTGGTTAACATAATTCCTGAAGCGGAATTTGCAAAACGGATAGAGGGTGGTTCACCGCTTACGATAAAGTTGGGTGTTGATCCAACAGCGCCAGATCTTCATTTGGGCCATGCAGTTGTTCTTTCTAAATTAAAAGAGTTTCAAGATTTAGGGCATAAAGTTGTTTTTTTAATTGGTGATTTTACCGCAAGAATTGGCGATCCGAGTGGGCGTTCAAAAACACGACCGCCGCTGACTGAAGAAGAGATTCGAAATAATTTGCAGACATATATTGAACAAGTAAAACGTATTTTAGATCCCAGCAAAATCACGATTAAATTTAATTCTGAATGGCTGAGTAAATTAAGTGCGGATGACTTTGTGCGTCTTTGCAGTAAGATGACGGTTGCACGAATTTTAGAGCGAGATGATTTCCAAAAACGTTTAAAAGAAAATCAACCAGTTGGGTTACATGAGTTGTTGTATCCATTGATGCAAGCGTATGATTCTGTAGCGCTTAATGCTGATGTCGAACTGGGTGGCACTGATCAAACATTTAATTTATTATGTGGTCGCACGTTGCAAGAGCAGTTTGGAAAACGGCCTCAAGTTGTCATGACGTTACCGTTGCTTGAAGGTCTTGACGGTGTGCAAAAAATGTCGAAATCGTATCACAATTATATTGGCTTAACAGAAAAGCCGTCAGATGTATTTGGCAAAGTAATGTCAATTTCAGATGATTTGATGTGGCGTTAT
>CAYUHH010000165.1:0-1866 GCA_964444435.1 uncultured Pseudomonadota bacterium
CAAAAATTTTTTAATTTGAATAGCAGATCTTATTACGCATAAGGTCTAATGGAAAAATTGCAGCATGGTTACTACTTGCGCCATGAAAAAAAGATTGATATTTGGGGGCGCATGTTTCGAGTTCTATAATCGGAAAAAATACCTTCGCTGCTTCTTGATCTCCAGGGATAACAGTTTCTGGGCTGAAGGCAAGGGGGCCTGGTTCATATCTTAGGGGGCCTGGTTCATATTTGGGGAAGTCTTCTAAATAGGGGAAAGAAGTAAGGGTTGCTGATTGGCATAATTTTACTCTTGGGAAGCCTATACGTTGCATTCCTTGATAGGTATATGACTTTTTTAATTTGGAAGACATGAATTTTTCATCCAGAACATTGAGCGCTCTTGAGAATAAAAAAGTTGTGCGTTGCCATAAAGAAGGTTTTGATACTTCTCGTGGTTCCATTGCCTTCAGTGGGCTCAATGAGAGAAAAAGCGTAAGTAATAATAATTTTTTCATAATTAACCTCCATTTTTTGTAATTTTATTACTCTATAAGTATGCCTAGTAATATTCAGTTTGTCAAATTTTTACTTGGCACTTTTTCAGGTGAAATCATAATTTTAAGTAAAAAAGAGTTAATTTGTGATTGTTCGAGCTTTTTCAATAATTTTGTGAGCCCATTTTTTTGCTTTCTCTTCTGTCGTTTTTTCTTGAAATCGATAAATGATAACATCTTTATGTGGAGTGTCAAAGAAAGTTGGGTCAAGAATGAGCCTTCCTTCTGTAAGATATTCTTCTCGCAAATGTGTGCGTGTCTCTTCTGGTGAAAATATTGTTCCTCTCTTTTCTTCTTCGCATGTTGCGATTGGTGAACCTTCATCTATAACTGGTGCACCAAAAGGCCATGCTTCATATGAAATTTTTTGAGCGCATGTGTCTTCGAGCAAAATATGAAAGAGGACTCCTCGTTTATGGTCTGGGTGATTTTCATAAGAAACAATTTTTGTACGGTTTATTTTTTTAGGAATTGGGAGTTTATATGCTGTGAGGGCTTGTCGTGCAAAAAGATTTAAATCAAAAGAGTTATAAGGAAAGTTCCCTGTATAAAGCAGTAAGTTTTGATGCCATGGTAAGTATGTTATTGCGAGGAGGTCTGTTCGATAAGGTTCTTTATCATCGTTAATATTTGGAGATTGAGTAAAATACGTTTCTTTTGAAATCTTTTTAAGATGCATTCTTCCTTTTGGCACTCTTAGTTGTTCAAAGGATTGAGTTTTATCATAAGAACCCAAATGATAAAGTTGTTTATAAAGTTCACATATGAATGAATAATAATAGGTTGAGCCATGAAAAAATGATTGATAACCAGGATGTCTTATTTCATTTTCTATAATGGTAGTAATGATGGGGCAAATTTCTTGTGCGGTAGCCTTGAGGCCTTCCTTTAAAAATAAAGATTTTATTTTTAAATACGCATAAAAAAAAGAAAAAAAAGTTTTTGAACCTAATTTTCTCCATACTGAGGCATTTTGATTGAGTATTATTTCAATCATGCCAAGAGGGTTTTGTTGTTGAAGTAGTGCGTGCTGAATGAAGTTTTTTAAATAGCGGGTATGTATGAGTGCGTTTCCCGGTTCATAGATCGGAAAGTCTTCTAAATAGGGTAATTCTGGAAGGGTTGCGGTATAACACATACTTTTTCTTGCTTTTCTTTTTCCAGCTTCTTTAATAAGTCCTCTGAAAGAAGAAGAGTGTGTTAAGTAATGATAGGTTGGATTTATATGTATTTTTAGGCTTTGAAGACTATGATAAAACAAAAGTTTCGTTTGGTCCCATAAAGAAGGTTTTGATACTTCTCGTGGTTCCATTGCCTTCAGTGGGCTCAAT
>CAYUHH010000166.1:0-1857 GCA_964444435.1 uncultured Pseudomonadota bacterium
TTTCTTCTTGAAATTTCACATCACTCATTCGTTGGTGCAAATTTGGGAGGTTTCTGAGTTTTTCATGTAGCATGACATTAAAGTTTCTAAGTTGCGGGAGTAGATTGTATTCGGCCCACTGATTCATTTTAAATTGACAGGCAATAGCTATTCCTGAAAATTGTTGTAAGGATTGTTGAGTGTTAACAAAAGAGTGTATGCTGATAAGAAAAATAAAGTATATGTATTTCATTTTTTTCTCATTTTTATCGATTTTATCAGATAGCCTTCTTTATTTAATAGAGTTTGATATGAAAAGGAGAGAAAGACAGCTTTTTTTCTTGTAGATAAATATGCTATAAGGTAATAATATGCTTTACAGAGGTTTACAAGTGAATATAGAAAAAATACGAAAAGACTTTCCTTTTTTGAGCACTGCTGCGTCTCTTTATTTTGATAATGCAGCGACAACGCAGAAACCACAAAGTGTGATTGATGCGATTTCTCATTTTTATGCATTTAGTAATTCCAATGTTTTAAGAAGTTTTTATGAAGAAGCTGAAAAAGCAACTTCGTTATATGAGGGTGCCCGTGCACATGTTGCTTCTTTTATAGGTGCAGCTTCAGATGAAACTATTTTCACTTCCGGAACAACTGAGGGTATAAATTTTGTTGCATCAACATGGGGAGAAGGACATGTTGCGGAGGGTGACGAAATTATTGTGAGTCAAATGGAGCACCATGCTAATTTTTTGCCATGGCAGCAATTAGCAAAAAGAAAAGGTGCGCTCTTAAAAATTATACCGATTACCTCTGATTATCAGCTTGATCTTGATGTTTATAAAAAATTGTTATCATCGCGAACAAAATTAGTTGCGGTTGTTCATGTTTCCAATGTTTTAGGTACAAAAAATGATGTTGAGACAATTATTAAATTAGCGCACAAAGTCGGAGCTCGTGTTTTGATTGATGCTGCACAGTCGGCACCACATCAAAAATTGGATGTTCATCAAATGGATACTGATTTTTTAGTTTTTTCAGCACATAAAATGTTGGGGCCTACCGGTATTGGTTGTTTATTTATTAAGAGAGAATTGCAGCCTCATATTCCACCATATAAATTTGGAGGGGGAATGGTGGAGGTTGTTGAAGAAGATTTAACATGGATGGTTTCTCCGCATAAATTTGAAGCAGGAACGCCTCCTATTGCACAGGCAATTGGCTTTAATGTGGCAATTTCATATTTAGAAGAAAAAATTCCGTTTGATATATTGCGTAAGCATGAAGCGAGTTTGGTTGCAAGAGCTATTGAAGGGTTGCGGGCTATTGAAGGAGTTCATCTATTGGGACCTTTGGACCAGCTTAAACAAGAAGGTCATATTCTAAGCTTTTGGATAGAAGGAATTCATGCTCATGATGTAGCGGCGTATTTAAATAGAGATAATCCTGCGGTTGCTGTTCGTGCAGGACAACAATGTACACAGCCGTTACATAGAGCTCTTGGCTTGCCGGCTTCTATTCGTATAAGTTTTTATTGTTATAACACCGTTGAAGAAGTGGAAAAATTTGTTGATAAAATAAAAAAATTGAAGCAATAAATTTAAAGAGTGAGGGATCTTATGTAGCAGGTTAGAAGGAAGTTGAAAAAGAGAGAGATTTGAAGATTAACGTAAAGGAGAAAAAATGTCTTTTATTGATCAAATCATTAACGGTCATCGATCTGTTTTAAAAACCATAGCTGTTGTTTGGAATTATAAATCATTGTTATTTTATTTGCTTTTGAGTTCATTAGTAAGTGGATTGATTTTTTCTGTTTCATCATTATTACTTGGACTCGGGGTTGTGGGAATTTATAAGGCATTACAAGAATGGTTGCTT
>CAYUHH010000167.1:0-1855 GCA_964444435.1 uncultured Pseudomonadota bacterium
TCATTCGGATCAGGCAAGCAAGGAAACGCAACTGAAATAACATCGCCCTCTCTCAAAGCATACCCAGCCTTTACCTTCTTCTCATTAACTTTTATTAAATCTTTATCAATAAGTCGCTTGAAAAAACTACGTGAATACGCTGAAAAAATATCCGATAAATACACATCAAGCCGCTTTTCAATATCAGCGACTTCAACAGTAAAATTAAATGCTGACCCTGGATCAACCGATTCTTTTATAACCATATTTCCCTCTCCCTATTAAGTATACCATAAAACAAACTTTCAGTTTGATCGACCAGTCGCTCATCCTGAGTGATTTTGCGAAGCAAGATTGTATCGAAGGACCATGCTGGACCGGCAAGCGTTCCGCTTGACCACACTTCGAACAGAAACGCGCAGGACATTTGATGGACAGAAAGGCATCTTTTGGTTAACCTGAAAAAAGGTACCTTTTATACGGGGAGGGCTTTTTAATATGACCCAAAAATACTTCTTTTATGAGATTGAAGAACATATTGACGATATTACTAAAAAAACAGACCAGGGAAAAAGGTTGTTTTCATCTCTGATCGCCCTGCACCATGCTGACATAGCACAATTTCTTTCAAATTGCTCAATAAATGTATTCAAAAAACTATTCTCCCGTTTTACGACGGCTTTACAATTAAAAATCCTTGAACACTTACCAAGCTCGCGCCAAGCAGTCGCAATGAAAATTGCGGATGATAAACAACGCCTTGCATTCCTTGAAAACATGTCAATTGATGAACTTTATGACCTTGGCGACTTCACAAGCGATGAGAATCTAAAGCAATACTTTAGCTTGCTAAGAAAGAAGGACCGTGAAAAAGTCGTCCATCTTTTAGAATTAAAAGATAATACTATCGGCACGATTATGGATATTAATGTGGTCTGTTTACATGATCATATCTCTGTTGAGCGAAGTATCCATATTCTTCAACGTTTAAGACCCGAACAAGAGCTCCACCGTATTATTTATATTACGGACAAACACAATAAGCTGGTCGGCCAAATCGCGCTGGAAGATTTAGTTCTTAAAAAACCTGCAACAACGATTCACGAATTCATGAAACAAAATGAATTCATTTTATACGCAGATGAAGATCAAGATGACGTTGCAAAAAAAATGCGCCACTATCAAATAACAATGGCACCGGTTATCAGCAAAAAACATTATTTTCTTGGCGCTATTACGGCAGAAAACCTCGTTGATATTTTAGAAGAAGAATCAGGCGAAGACATTCTCCGTATTTCTGCAATGACCAGGCTCAAACACAACTATTTTGAAACACCATTTATGCGGCTCCTTTTTGAACGAGGAGCCATCTTAATTGTTCTGATGCTTGCAGAATCATTTACGTCACTCATCCTCGGCCATTACGAACCAATCCTTGTCGGGGCACTCATGTTATTCACCGCAATGCTTATTAGCACAGGCGGAAATACCAGCACCCAAACATCTGCAGTGGTTGTTCAAGGGCTTGCATCAGGAGAAATAAATAATTCTAATATTAAACGATTCTTAAAGCGAGAATCTCTCATGGCCTTCTGTTTATCTATTCTTTTGGGCATTACTGCATTTCTACGAGTTTATTACTTAAGTTCTCAATCAATACTCATCAGCAGTGCTGTTGCTCTTTCTGTGAGCGTAGTGGCCGCAGCCTCAGTACTTCTTGGAAGTGCCGTACCGTTTATTTTACGTAAAATTGGACTTGATCCTGCATTTGCTGCAGCGCCATTTCTTGCAACGGGCATGGATATTCTGGGCCTCTTTTTATACTGTTTTATCTCAAAATTAATCCTTGGACTTTAAAAAACAACCTATATTTCAA
>CAYUHH010000168.1:0-1843 GCA_964444435.1 uncultured Pseudomonadota bacterium
TAAAATATAAAGTACTTTTTTATACATATCTTCTTTCTTGTATATTAAATAACATTAATTTATCAACCTCTCATTAAAGCCTCTTTTTGTAAATCCGGAACTTTATCTGTCTCATCAACAATCTCTCTTCTAAGTATTTCTTCTAATACATCTTCAAGGGTTACCACCCCATTCAAACCCTTATACCTTCCCCTAATAAAAGCAATATGTGTTTTAGATTTGATAAACATATTCAATAATTCATCTAATTTGATTTTTGGCGAAACTGTTAATGCCTTTTCCTTTTTGTAAATATCAATAATTTTTGTTTTTGGTTTTATATTTATCAAATCTTTTGCATATAAAATACCAACCGCACTATCAATGGTAGACTTATAAACAGGAATTCTAGTAAATCCCTCTTCCTTGATCTTATTTAGTAGTTCATCGTCTAGAATTGAATTGACATTCAAAGCAAAAACCACCGTTCTCGGGGTCATTATTTCCTCTGCCATTTTATTTGAGTACGACAAAGCCCCCCTAACAATTCTTTCTTCGTCCTCGTCAATATCACTTTCGCCAAAACCTTGCTGTTCCTCAATAATTTTAATTAATTCGCCCCTAGAGTAAATAGTAGGCATTTCCTCTCCTAAAAACTTATCTAAAACCCAGGCCAACGGCCAACAAATAGGAAATAAGATAAATATGAATATTTTTACTAACCAAGCCGTTTTAGAACCAATCCACATAGCATATTTAGAAAAACTCGCCTGAGGAATAATTTCGCCAAAAATAACGATCAACCCTGTTGCTAAAAATGCAGCCATTACTCCACTGGTAATATCTCCTAAAAAAATTGCCAAAACAGAATTGACCGCTACATTGCCCAACAACAAAGTACATAATAAAAGATTACCCCTCTTTCTAACAGCATAGACCTTCTCCGCCATTTTGTCTCCCAAAGATATTTTTCTCCTTAAAACATCTTTACTTAAGCTTAATAGCCCTAATGTTAAACCAGAAAATAATCCAGAAAACAAGACTAAAATAATTACAATTAAGTAATTCATAAAATTATATAAAATTTATTAAATCAATATTTTTTTAAAAACAAATAGATATCTTTTATGATGATTCCGCCTATACCCCAATATAATGGTATCCATAGAGGAACAATAGATATATGCTGAGTTGAATATATCCAAGCTCCGGATGATATTGTTAATGATTCAATAAATGTTGCGCTTAATCCTATTATTACAAAAAATAATATATCTATTTTCGCAGCTTTAGCTAATATACATATACTTATAATAACCAAAAAAATACTTGTTAAAATAGTATTTTTCCAGAAAAAGATTATAGTCAATACAGCTAAAAACAAGAACAAAGAGTCAAAGATCAATCTTTTTATCGTCTTTCCCATATATTATTTTATTGTAAATTACAAAAATTTAACGTATAATAATTCAATTAAAAATACCACTTATATTCTACAATAATTCAACAATATAATCAATTATGGAAATCATCACATTGTCTGAGAAACAAACCCTAAATTTAGGCAAAAAAATTGCCAAACAACTAGATGGTGGGGAAACAATAGCTTTAATTGGCGAATTGGGAGCTGGTAAAACAATTTTTACCAAAGGAATAGCGATTGGACTTAATGTTGAAAACATTATTACTAGTCCTACATTTGTCTTAATGAAAATTTATCCTATCAACCAAAAAGATAATAAAATTCAAATCCTTTGTCATGTAGATGCTTATCGCCTAAAATCAGGTCAAGATTTAATTGACATAGGAATTAACGATTATCTAGGTCAAAAAAATACTGTTACTATAATTGAATGGGCAGACC
>CAYUHH010000169.1:0-1738 GCA_964444435.1 uncultured Pseudomonadota bacterium
TCCGTATTGATCAATGACTGATGTAACATACGGGGGAATATCTATGCGTTTTGTGAGAAAATTATGTTTGCCGACATAAATAATGAGTGGTTCCTGGTCTTTAAACTTTGAAATACATTTGAGCTTATAATATGATTGACCATCAAGATCAGTTTCAAAAAGTTTGACTTCCTTAAAGATGTCCTCATATTTGCCGCCCGGACGTCCTAAAGCAAAAAGCACCTGCATCCTCTCCAATTGTTCCCCTTTAATTAAAGTCCGGGTTTTTCCCTGATAATTCACTATCCAGGCATTTTTACCGTTGAAAATGATGGCTGTGGTCGGAATATTGTCTTCCTTTTGAATAATCAGCATCTTATCAGGACGCTTATACTTTATCTCAACAATATATCCTTTTTCATCACTCCAGCCACTTTTAACTATCAACATCTGTTTTTGAACATAGGATTTTGATTTCCGGAAAAGTCCGTCCGGGTCCATCGCCTTCCGCATTTTCATTTGAAGTATGGATAAACTAATATTAGCAGGATCTCCATCAGACATGCAGCCACTGCCGAAGACAATAAAAATTATACTGAATATTAAAGATACCATTCTAAAGTTTTTCATATAAAGTCTCCATTATGTTATTATGCACTAATACAAAATACCAAGAGAAGAAGAAAAATACAAGTCAAATTTTTAATTAGTAAAGCATTATTTGACATTTATATTCAGAATCAGCGTCTTTTAAGGAGTGAAAAAATATTTTTGCTTTTTTTTCGCAGGAAAATAAAAATATATACAGGATCGCAGGATAGACAGAATGATTTAAAAATATGCTATTTTTTGCCTTTTTTTTAAATTATTCTGTCACAAATCATTCTGTCAAAATTTGCTGAATATTTCTATAGCTAATTTATTTTATTTGACCTTTCTATAGACTTCAAAGCATCATTATTCATTTCATTCTTCTTTAAAATACTAAGAATAAAATCCGTTTTCCCATCAACATAGCCGTCAATATCATTCTGAAATTTATGTGATAACTCTTTTTTTAAATTAGAATACAATTTCCTATCATTAGCATTGATTCGCAAATGATCTCTTAGGGTTAAGTGATTAATTAAAGCAGTACAATTCATTAAACAAACATAAAGATTATGTCGCACAACAGGTTTTATACACTTAAAAGCATACCGACCTTCAATGCCTAAATCACCCATAAATTCATAACCTATTTTTTCTAAGATATTAATAATTACTTCAAGATTAGTTGTATTTTCAATAATAATATCAATATCAATAATAGGTTTTGCAGATAATCCTTTGACAGAAGTACTTCCAACATGTTCCATACTTAAAGAATATTCTGAGACCAATGGCCATATTTTATGTTTTAATTTTTTAAACCTTTCTGACCAGTTCTCATCATAGTCTACAATCTCTATCTTCATTAAAAAATCCTTTTAAATACAAGCGTTTTATGCAAATGTTTTTTGTCTTTTGTGGAATAATCTATTATACTATTTTTTCTCAAGTATGACTACGGCGTTTGCCGCTATGCCTTTTTGTGTTCCGCAAAATCCCAAACCTTCGGTGGTCGTTGCTTTTATTGAAACCTGGGTCAATTTACAGCCTAGCACTTTGCTTATGTTTTTTCTCATTTGCTCGATAAAGGAACTTAACTTGGGATGCTGGGCAATAATTGTAATATCGCAATTTCCAATTTTGTAATCAGCAAATTTTTTATCTTTCC
>CAYUHH010000170.1:0-1728 GCA_964444435.1 uncultured Pseudomonadota bacterium
CATTGATCGTTTAGTAATGGTTTTGACCAATACGACATCTATTAAAGAAGTCATTTTATTTCCAACATTAAAGAAGAAGTAAACAAGAGGGGAGGAATTAAATTTTTCCCCTTTTTCTTTATCTATCTCTTTTTCCTAAGACGATTTCCCAGTGATATTTTTGTTTCTGAATTTTTGAATCATATTTTTTTGACACTTTTCCGCCATGCGTAAGAAGAGAAGATGGTACATGAAATTCGTACGGGGTGAATTTCCACTCTTCAAATTTTTCCGCAGTTGAAATAGAAATAAAACTATCGCAGCTATCGGCAATACCATTGCCAATTCCTTCAGGAGCTGTGATGAGGGTTGAGATTGAATAGGGCGTTAGTCGTCTGGAAGTTCCCGGATTTTCATAATGAGTGAGTTTTTCGTTAAAGCAGCCATTCATGCCGGAGGAATGTTGATGTCCTCGAAATACTGCATAAACATGATTGTTCGTTTTTATATCGCTATAAGATCGAAGAAGTTCTTCGACAATATAAGGTGGAAATGCAAGTGCGCCTCGTTGAGTGCTGACTTCAAAGAAGGAAGAAAGGTCTCCCCATGTTAGTTCTTGATAGGGAGATAATATATGTTCTTTGTGTAGATAGCGAAGAATAGGAAATTTTTTGTATTGTTTTTCAAAAATTCTTTGAGGAGATAGCAGTTGCATGAAAGAAATGCCTGTTTGATGATTGCGATGATTAAGGAGAGGTTGTGCCTCAAAACCAAATGCTGGCATGCCATGACAAAGAAAAATGTAATTTGTATGTTCTTTTGATCCTGAGCCAACAAATGTTCCTTCAGGTAATGCGGTAAAAAACATATCAATAAGGTTAAGGAGATAGCGATATTGATGAGAATGCTTTTGTTTGATTTCTTCTTGGAATCCATACAGCATGCTCATGTCAACGTCTTCGTGATTGCCTTTTCCTATGAAGACGTGATAAGGATTTTTTTCTTTGAGCCTTGAGAGTGTATAAAGAACTTCACATCCATAGCGGCCGCGATCTACATAATCTCCCAGGAAAAAGAGATATGTTCCTTTTTTTAAGCTGAAATCATTATTAAGGAATTCCGTATCTTTAAGGCGATCGAGATTGCGAAGAAGTGAGTGTAGTGAGCCATGGAAATCTCCAAAAATAAAAATAGTACTGTTCGGCTTTACCACAACTTTTTGTAGATACGAATAGTTTTCTGCTTCAGGGTCTTCATTTGCTTCATTTATATTGATACACGAATATTCCTTTAATTGTGATTCTATGGTGTTAAAGGCTGAAGAAAGAGCGCGATTGAATTCTTTGAAACTAATAATGGGGTCGGGGAAAGTCTTCATTGTATGATCGAGGGGACAGGAGTATTCCAAGAGATTCTCAAAACATTCATTTTTCCACTCATCGAAAGAAACAGCGGTTTTAACGATTGCTGAAAGTGACGATAAAAACAGTAGAAACGATAATAAAAGACATTTTTTGAACATAAAGTGACCTCCTATTTACATAGAAAGTATTACGCAGTTTTGCATAAATGTAAACTCCCCAGAGGAGATTATTGACTTTTTGAAATAATCTGATAAAGTAAAAGAGGTGCTTGCTTGATGGGAAAGTACAAAAGTTGCGATGATTTTGAGAATGGATAAATTTTGAAAATTTAAATGAGAGGTTATTATTATGAAAAAGTTATTACTTATATTTTTACTTGCTGGAG
>CAYUHH010000171.1:0-1678 GCA_964444435.1 uncultured Pseudomonadota bacterium
TACTTCGAAGTCTTACTTCATGAGGCCACGGCTTTTAAGCCGTGCGAGGTTCACTGTGTTGTTGTGTTTATTTGGTGTGTATTCGTGGGATGGAGTTTGGAGGATTGTATCCTCAGCTTCCTGCAAGATTATCAATATTGAGGGAGCATAATAAAGCGTTTAAAATTCCTACTCAAGAAGATAAAGAAATTCTCATTAGTCACAACCTTCCTTTTTTTAGTTCTCGGTTGCTTGAGTGTTATGTTGCTCTTTGGCATGATCGATTGAATGGAGAAGCAACTCCGTTCTTATTGTTTTTACCGAAGCCTATGAAAAAAGTTCCTGGTGTTTTTTTGTTGCGAGATAAGGTTAAAGATGCTTTGTTTTACAAGGCTCACTGGGTGTCGAGTGCTTCTCGAAGCTATTTTAAGGATTTGGTATATTCATATGGTCTCTTCATGAAGAATCCTACACAGGTACGTGATGTCAATCGTGGCATTCTTTTTTCTGATGCCAAAATTTGTCCAACATTTTGTAAACCAAGCGTTCGGTTTGTTGTTGAGGCTGAATAAATAGGTGCATAAATCAATCTTTTTTGCTATATTTATAAAAAGTTAATTAACGAAAAAGAGTAACGATTCATGTTTGATTTTTTATCTGAAAAATTTTCAAATATTTTCTCCCGTTTAGTTGGAGCATCTCAGTTGTCTGAAAGCAATATTGAAGAGGCTATTACAAAAGTTCAAGATTCACTGCTTGAAGCAGATGTGCCATATGAGATTGTGCAAAAATTTATAGTACAAGTTAAAGAAGAGGCTGTTGGGCAGAAGGTTTTAAAATCAATGAATCCTGCAGAGCAGTTTATCAAGGTGATTTTTGATCGCTTGGTAGAATTTCTTTCTGCAGCAGACAATGATGTCCAGTTTTTATTGCCATCAAAAGCTACGGTTATGGTGATGGGGTTGCAAGGATCTGGCAAAACAACAAGTGTTGCAAAACTTGCTCGTCTTCTTAAAAAGAAAGATTTGAAGCGAAATATTTTGCTTGCTTCCGTTGATTTTTATCGTCCTGCAGCAATTGATCAACTTGAAATTCTTGCAAAGCAGGTTGGCGTTGATTTTTATCGTACGTCATCAACAGATCCTATTCAAGCTGCTCGTGAAATTCAGCAAAGATTTAATGAAGGTGTCTATGATTTGCTGATACTTGATACAGCCGGTCGACTGCATGTAGACAATACAATGTTGCAAGAACTAAAAGATCTCAACACGTTGATAAACCCTTCAAAGAAGATTCTTGTTCTTGATGCGATGACTGGTCAGGAATCGCTCAATGTCGCACAAGCCTTTGATCAGGCGGTTGGATTTGACGGTGCTCTTTTAACAAAGACTGATAGTGATGCTCGTGCGGGTGCTTCATTTGCCTTTGCGTATGCATTAAAGAAGCCAATTCTTTTTGTGGGTACGGGCGAGAAGGTTGATGAGCTTGCTCAGTTTTACCCTGATCGTGCTGCAAAGCGCATTTTGGGGATGGGTGATCTTGATACATTGCTTGAGCGCGCGAATGAGCAAATCAAAAAAGAGGAGCAAGATGCGGCGGCAAAAGCTTTTATGTGTGGTAATTTTTCTCTTGAGGATTTTGCCATGCAGATGGAGATGATGAGTCGAATTGGTTCGTTGGGAAGTATTTTGAAGTTCTT
>CAYUHH010000172.1:0-1647 GCA_964444435.1 uncultured Pseudomonadota bacterium
CTCTAGACCGATGAGGCCGCAAACTTCTTTCTAAATCGTGAATACGTTCCAAAAATTCTTCTAAGCCAGCGTTTAATTGAGCCGCCTCAATCAGTAACAAGCGCATTGCAGGCGAAGTCGTATCATCTTCACCATCAGAATAAATACGCCGATATCTTTTAGCGCAACTACTTTTTAATTTACGACTGCACACCGGACACCCATAAATACCTGTCCCATGTACCAAAAACTGCTCCAAACACCTACGATGAAATACATGCTTATTTATACCCTCTTCACACACATCTTCACAAGTCAACGCCACATCGCTCTCTTTTATATGGCCTAAACAAATTGGGCAAATAAGTTCGCCCTTCTTTTGAGCCTTATCGCTAATCGTTGGCTCATCTTCATCTTTACAATTATTCTTTTCCATTGCGAAAGATAACCCAATAAAAAATAAAAGCAACAACTTTTTCATTCATTAACCCAATAAAAAAAAGGTTTTACTTTGATAAAACCCATATCACAAAAAACCTTTCTCTCAAAACTATTTCCTTAACAATAATAATTTTTTCATATAAACCTTGTGTGCAAAAATAAAAACATTGTGTTGATTTTAGCAGAAAAAATTAAAAAAGCATGCCCTAATTCCACCCTAATTCAACGATTTCATCTTCATCTTCACTCTCGCCATCCGGTATATAATCTATATGACATACCAAATTCCTCCTGTGTCTCAATACGTGCATCATCGACTTCTATTAACTTTTTTAAAGTCAAATCACCACAAGAAACTGGTCGACGCGATGATAAAAGACGCCTCATTGCCAAAAGATGCGGAATTACTCGAGGCAAAGATTCAGCTTCAGACAAGATAAGCTGAACCAAGCTCAAATCATTTTCCGATCCATCTCCAAAATCATCAAACCATTCAAAAAATTCATGTGCAAACTCTCGCTCATATATCATTTTCCACTCATCTTTTAATGGTTTATTACATAATGGACAACCATACACTCCCACACCCTTCATAAGAAATTGTTCAATACACTGACGATGAAATACATGTTGACCATCTCCATCAACACACAAATCTTTACAGGCAAGAACATTCTCCCCCTGAGAAATAGGCTCCAAACAAACCCCACATATTTTTTCTATTTTTTTATCTTCTACAGACACATCCATTGCATAAGCCGAGAATAATAAAAATAAAATCATATACTTCATCAATTATCTCCTTTATATTTTTTTTATTAAAACAACACCATAATAAATAATTAAAAACAATATCAACTTATGCCTCTACGACAAGAATAGCTTGGCAAAAAAACAGACTCTTGGTAAAACAAAAGAAGCTTGATAAAAAGGAGTTATGATGCATCCATTTCTTATATCTCTCAATATTATCTCATGGACAGACTGTCTAGAGATTTTATTTTTTACTTTTATTTTTTTTAAATTTTGTCGATGGCTAAAACAAGACCAAAAGAGTAATCTTCTTGGAAATTTTTACCTTGCAAGCACAATATATGTCGGAGCATATATCTTTGATCTCTATGCAATCACGCAGTTTTGCCACACAACATGGCCTATTATGCTTACCCTCTTTATTATTCTTCATCAAAAAAGTTTGCAAAAAAATTATGTTGCAGCTCGAACACT
>CAYUHH010000173.1:0-1604 GCA_964444435.1 uncultured Pseudomonadota bacterium
CAAAAGTGTACATTTCTTTGTTTACAACATCTGTTTGTGTGCCCAGAGAACGTTTGAAAAGTTCTGTTGGTTCCAAAATAGGAGTTGATATTTCAGTGAAATTATAACGTTCTAAATGCTTTTTTGTTTCATTAATAACAAAATTAAAGAGAGAGAGATCTAAATAATCTTGTGTTCCTTTTATTCGAGAAATCATAAAGATCCTAACGTAAAGCTTTCTTTTAAAGATACCAGATAGAGGGGGAAACGTGAAGAAATGGTATAAGATGTTACACTTGTTGCATGTATTTGTGAATGAAAGTTGTAGTAAAAAGCTAATTTATTCGTGAAAGTTATTCATTTATATTTTTTATAAGCTTAATATTTGGAATTGCCGATTTTTTAATATTGGTGATGGCGTACGTTGAAATAAGTGAAAATTTAAGTTTAAGTATAAAAATCTGGAAGATTTATAATGAAGTTGGTTGTATTTCATTTTTTATTTTTTTGTTAAAGTTTTGTTTATTCGATGGAGGTCATGATAATGAATCCTCATTGTGGTACGCCATCCTTTTTTAAGTTAACATCTGAACAGATGGGGTTATTAGGATTGGAAAACACAAAAATACTGACAATAACGATCTATGATGAACAAGTGAAGCGTTATCAAGATGTTTTCAGAGAATTTTTAGAGCGTTTATTATACGAGGATGAAAGAATAAAAAAGTATTTAGCGTGTTGCACATCTCTTTATGAACTGAACCATGTTTTAGAGATGATTGAAGCGCGAGGAGATATAGCGGAGTTAGTGAGGAGTGCTTGGCAATTTAAGCGCCAAGAAATGTATGCAAGGGTTAAAGAGCGGTTTAGTCAAGTCCGCGAATAAAGTTGTAAATATCTGGATTGGTTTCTTCCCAAATCGTTTGAGCATTTCCAAAATATGAGATAATCCCGTTTTGAAGAAGGGCAATGTAGTCTGCGTATTTAAATGATTCAATATTGTGTGAAACAACAACGGACGGAATATTTAATTTTTTTTGAGTTTCATTCATTAATTCATGAACAATGCGAGCAGTAATTGGATCAAGGCCTGTTACCGGTTCGTCGTATAAAATGATTTTTGGATTATGAATAAGTGTTCGCGCAAGACCAACGCGCTTAAGCATTCCCCCTGAAAGTTCCGATGGATATTTAGAAAGAATATCTTGCGAGAGGTTAACGAGCGTAAGTTTTTCTTTTACGATCGGAAGAATTTTTTCTCTGGGGGCCCCTTTTTCAGTGAGTGGGAGTGCCATGTTTTCAAGAACGGTAAGCGAATCAAGAAGTGCTGCAAACTGAAATACATATCCAACTTTTTCAAAAATTTCATTAAGTTCTTTTTGATTAAGCTTGGTAATATCAGTTCCGTCAATGAAGATAGATCCTTTTGTTGGTTTAATGAGGCCAATCATTTGTTTGAGAAGAACAGATTTTCCTTCGCCAGATTTTCCTACAATTACCGTCATTTTGCCGGGTGGAATGGTAAGGTTTACTCCTTTTGTGATCCATTTGTTGTTAAATTTTTTGCATACATTTTCGAGTTTGATAATGATTAAATCCCAAAGAGTAACATGGCAAGAAAATAG
>CAYUHH010000174.1:0-1559 GCA_964444435.1 uncultured Pseudomonadota bacterium
TTGCATATAATATTTCGCGGGAAACATTTATTGTTGCTGATAATATTTATACAAAAGGATGGAAAAATATTGAAAGTAATGTTAAATCTGGATTCAAGACATTATATCTCGACAAAGGTGACGCTGAAAAAGCGGTAACTTTTCCACGTATTTTATTTATAATGGATTTCTTGGGATTGAGTTTTAGAACATTTCTTTTGATAATGTTGCCTCTTCTTGTCATATTTTTTATTAGTTTATTTACGTTGAGTTTAGATCCAAAGCAATATTATATCGCGACTTTATCAGTAGCTGCAGCAGCGATAACGGCACTTATTTCTTATCGATTTGTTATTGAATCAATGTCTCCTTCCGTTTCTTACTTTATGCTAAGCGATCATTTTTTTGATTTAATTCTTGTTTTGAATTTTATTGTTTTTTTAGTGGGAACGGTACTATTAAGTCGTTTCGTAAAATATCGCGGAATTCTTGTTGTTTGCTTTCATTGCGCTTTAATTATTGTATGGATCTATTTGCTTTTTTTCTGGGCCCATTAATGTGTTTTTAAATTATCGTTTTTCTATTTTAATGGGCAGTATATTTATGCCGACACAGATTTGATGAAGTTGTAAATGTTTTTTTTGCATATTGAGCATATATAAGGTCGTTTGTTGGTGTGAGTACGCATATGTGTTTCTAAATCGAAACTTCTTTTAGTTGTGTAATCACAGCCAGGGTGAGTGCATTTCCAAGGTTTTTCAGCTTGGGAAGGGATTTTTCTGGTGCGATCGTCTTTTTCAGTTGGGTTAATTAAGTTAAAAATTGATAGTTTTTTTAGTCCGGTTATTTTTTTTCTTAATGCCTTGTGTCTCTCTAATTCCTCCCGGCAAGAGAACTTTTTTTTACAGATTGGGCATTCGAATGGTTTTGTATGAGATAGCGTGTGTCGTTTAAGGTTGGAGTATTGGGTGAAAGATTTTTTATATGTTTCACATTTAAATGGTTTCTCATTGGTATAAATAAGGAGGTGTCTTATAAGGCCTTTTATTCCTCCCTGCGAAGTTACTTTATTATGGCAAAGAGGGCACTCGTAGTAGCCGTTAATTGGTTGAACATTTTGACCAATTTCGAATGCCACGGTTGTTTTTAAGATAGTTATCTCATTTTGTTGGTTTAGCAATTCTGGTTGAGTTGATTTATCAAGAGCAAGCGTTTCTTCTGAGATAGAAGCAGTTTTTTCAGGAGAAGGGGTTTTTCTTTTTGGAGGCTTGGTTAATAAAAAAAGGGTGTAAGCCGCATATTTTTCTTTCATTTGCGCAGAATCAAAAACGCCAGATTTTTGCGTAATAAAGTCAATTTTCATTTTTTTAAACGTATGAGGTCGTTTGTTTTAGTTTGATCTTTAGTTTGTTTTCTTTGCCGTTTTTTTTTGCGTTAGAGTAATAGGATCTTTTTGTCATGACCTTTTTTTTGGTTGATCAGGTTTCATTGCTATTAAAGGGGCAAAAAATGTTAAAAGTAAAAGTAGTTTTTTCATGCTAGCTTTCTAATTATTTTAATATTAATTATATTATTTGTTT
>CAYUHH010000175.1:0-1545 GCA_964444435.1 uncultured Pseudomonadota bacterium
CAGCTATTTCTGCATCGTGGCATTCGGATACATTAAAAACCTGATTACTCTGGGTAAAACTACCATCACCATTATTTATCCAAAGCTTGTTTAAACCTATATAATTTGTTAAGAATATGTCCTTATCTCCATCTAAATCAATATCTTCAGTGTCTAATCCTTGTGATCTTGTATTTCCAAGGGTTTGAGAACTTTTTGTGAATACAATGTCAGTTTCTATTATAATCGGGTCATCAGGTATTGTGTCAGGAGTAGCACTTTTTGTGCAGCTGATAATATTTATGAATATAAGAACAATACTGATTAACATAAATAGAGATTTTTTTTTCATAGTTTTTTTTGGTTTATTTAATATTTTTTGGTTTTAATTCTTCTAATTTTATCAAAGCCCTCCCTGAAGCAATTACACCATCGATTTTAATTATGTCATCTCCAATTTTTAATCCTGAATCAGAACCTGGAGGATTTTCAATAATATCATCAATTATTACTTTAGTTTTGGTTGAATCTAATGATAGGCTTATTCCTGAAATGGTGCTTTAAGATTATCATTATTAAATCGATTATTCGGTTCCCAGTAAGTTTTTTTTCTTTGATAATCGAAAGTAATATTGTATTTTTTTAGTATAGAATTTCCAATTAAACCATCGGGCCTTTCACTTGAAAAAAAACCAGATTTTACAGAATATACATTGGTTGACACATCATGAAATTCTAGATTACTGATTTTGAAACTACTTATTTTGACCACGTTTGTTGTTGTTGTTGTTTTGGAATATCCGACAGAATTAACAGCATAACTGGTCTTACATTTTTCAATAATATTATTTTCTTCAGAAAACGGAGTACATAATGCTAAAGCACCTCCAGCTCCTGTATCGAAAATAAACTCTCCATCCAGAGTCTCACCATTATCAAATATTATTTGAGCATTTATATAGGGATGTGAAGTCTTATTTATGAATTCAACAATCTCTCCTTCGCCATTATATTTAAATTTCTTTGAAGGACAAATTTCTAACATGTATGTGTCGTAATTGATTTTTACTACATGCTTTTTTAATAAACGATATCCAATTATTCCATCAATTTCTATTCCTATGTCTTTTCCTAAATGTTCAAGCGGAGAGCTTTGTAAATTACGAATATCTAATTTTATGTTATTTATTTTTATTGAAGTATTTTTTATGATATCAGTAGTAAATTTTTCAGCAGCTCCACTTGTTATTTTTTGCTTATTACTCGTCATTTTTAATTTTTGAGCTGTTTGTATATTAATTACGGTTTTACCTGCTCCTGTATCAAATAAAAAATTTAAATCTTCAGAATTATTGACTTTTACTTTGATAAAAATATGTTCCCCTACAAGTTCAAAAGGAATTCTTGTTATATATTTTGATTGCTGAGCTATTGTATTAGTTGCGGAACAACAAACAAGGAATAGAATTGTAATTATCTTTTTCATCACACTATTATTTATTAATTTATTCTTTTGGTTTTAATTCTTCAATTTATTAAGCATTTCTTTTGCATTTTCATTAGCTG
>CAYUHH010000176.1:0-1526 GCA_964444435.1 uncultured Pseudomonadota bacterium
CCTCATATTTAAAAGATTTTAGATTTTCAAATTTTTTGTAAGAAAATTAAAATGGTATGTTTTTTATTTCTTAATCGATAACTATTTCGTCGTGACCATGTTCCATAAAGATGTACGTTTTTTTGGTAGCATCTGTAGATACATCAGAATCGCCTTTTGAAATGCAGACCTTAAGGGGAGACAGGCTATCATTCAAGACTGTAATGACCTGTTTCTTTGGGGAAATAACAGGCTGTTGTGATGCATTGACATATTCTTTCTCTTGGACTGTTCTTGTTTGTGTTGACTCTGTTTTTTGTGTAACAAGATCAACAATAATAGATGTGATAGTTTTTTTACTTGGAGCAGGATTTTTAAAAATCACACGACTAAAAAGTTTTCGAGAAAGATAAATGCACGTACCAACGGTAATAGTTGCTAATACTGAAATTGTGATGTGACGATTTTCAATGAGACTGTTCTTTGTACAAAGAGCTAGACGATTTATGTCTTGTGCGCTTGGCAACGATAAAGAGATATATTGTACTACGTTGTTTAATCTTTCTCGGTATGAGTTCATTGCTTGATTTTGAGTAATAACAAGGGTGCTTGCTACGAGTAAAACAATTGAAAAATATTTTTTGGACATTTTCATGATTTGTCCTCCAGTTTATGATTGAAAAAATTTGCCAACCATTAAGCTTATTTTTAATGATTGGCATACATAAGAATATTTATTTATTTATTGGCCCCATATTGAAGCAGACATGTTACAGCATTAACCATGTTGAAAGATAATGCCCATGCAAAAGGAGTTTTGCCGTCTCTTTTCTTGTTGATATCGGCGCCTTCAGCAATAGCTTCCTCAATTTCTTGAACAGAATTTCTAAAAATTCCAAGAAAAAGCTTATCTTGCAATGTATTAAGCTTGGTAATTTTTGAAATCACAAATGCTTTTGAATATGCTGGCACCTTTTGATTTATGCTAAAGGTGTTATCAACATTTTTTGCAGCCAAATTTATGACATCTTGACTATTATTGAGCACTTCAATGCATTGTGTTGAATCTACAGATGCATTTAAACATGACAAAGCAAGCATGCTAATTGAAATAAAACGTATTTTCATAAAAAACCCCTACTTGAGGAATAACCTCTAAATTTGACCACACCATGTAACCATCGTTTTTTACTGTAACAAAAGCACGCAAAATAGTCAAAAAAAATGCCTAAGTAAAAGGGTTTTTCGCATATAATATAACCAATACGTTTGAATAAAGTGTTTTATTGCATTTCTAAGTGACTTCTTTCACTAAAAATGGTATAATTTATACGACAAATAAGCTGACTCAATCGATCATTTGGATGCATTATGATTATAAAATTATGTGAATATCAAGAAGAGGCAGCAAGGTATTAACTAAATGAATTTAAAAATGGAATATCTCGACAGACAATTGTCCTTCAAACGGGCAGTGGCAAGACCGTTTTCTTTGCAGGATTAGCAAAGATCTTAACATCACACCCTTTACTTGCTTAACTTTAATA